>JBEKRG010000003.1:0-83953 GCA_049518955.1 Occallatibacter sp. | reverse complement strand
GGCTGGCTGCGGCGCAGTGGCAGCTTTCGCTTGATGAATTCGCAAAGTCCTCTGCCGCCGACATCGAGCCGGGCGACGTCGAGAAGGTGCAGAAGAAGCTCGAAGGTGCACGCGTCAGGCTGGCCAAAGAGGACAGCTCTGCTGGGCAGGCCAAACCGGAATAATCCCTGACGCAACCGCCGCGCTGAATTCGTATCGAGGACACAGATCTAGGGAGAATGAAGGGAAACTGCGGCGTTCGCTTCAGCGAACGCCGCGTACTTTTGCGCACCTCTCAGGCCACCGGCTATTGCGCGTGCGCCGCCGCAGCGCTCAGGTAAACATCCACGTTGTTCTTGTCCACCAGCGATGTGCCCGTATCGACGAATACCGGATAGGGTGCGAAGGCGTCGACACTATAGTCCTTGTTGAGCTGCGCAGGCGGATCGTGAAAGATCTCGTCGAGAGCTTTCAGACCTATGTAGCCCATGGTGTACGGCTTTTGAACGACGGTCGCGTCGATGACTCCGTCCTTGATGCCTTGCAGCGTATCGGGATTCACGTCCCAAGCCACCAACTCGCGACTGGTGTCGCCCGTTCGTTTAATCGCGTCAGCGACCAACTTGCCTGACGCTGAGTCCAGGCACACGAAAGCATCGATCTTCTTGGCGCCGGTCTGGGCCAGCAGCACCTGGGTCCGATCGAATGCGACACTCGCGTTTCCCTTGATGTCGATCACTTCGACGATGTTGATGCCCGGCTGCATTGCAAAGGCGTCCTTGAATCCCTTCAACCGCTCTTCCGTATTGGGCTGGCTGGCAAGCGTAAAGAAGACTACGTTGCCTTTCCCGCCCAGCTTCTCGATAATCCTCCGGCCGCCCAAACGCCCTGCTTCGAGGTTGTTGGTTCCGATGAAGTAGAGCCTGTGGCTGTTCGCGGCGTCGGAGTCCACGGTGATCACCGGAATGCCCGCGCTGATGGCCGCATCGATTCCCGGTTGCATCACGGCAGCATCGGAGACTGAAACTAGAATCCCAGCCGGCTTGGCTGCTACCGCCTTTTGAAACTCCGCCAGTTCGCTTTGAGGATCGTACGTGTCAGGTCCAGCGACCTTCACCGTCACATTGTATTGGGCCGCAGCCGCCTTGAATCCGGCGATCGCCGTTTCCCAGTAAGGCAGAGAGACGTTGGTTGCAACCAGGTAATAAACCTCTTTTGGCGAGTGCCTTGACCCGCAACCCGAAATCGACATCATTGCCAGCGCAGCGAGCGCCAGCGCCACCTGCTTGTTCGGCTTCATTGCTACCTCCTCTTGAGGTCCAAAAGACTGTTGTGACTGGCGCATACGATTTGCCCTCGCGCCACTCCCCTTAGAAATTCCGGCTGGATGGTACTCCTGCGGAATTGCGGTTGTCTATCCGCAGGCGCACAGATGTCGCGGAAGCGAGCGCCGCCAGGGCTTGGTAACTTCGATCGCAGCGACGCCTTCCTTGCCACGCAATCTCCCTTTTTTGCGGTATAACCAGATCTGAGCAGCGAACTTCGCGGTTGCGTAGTGAGGGTGAGTCCAAATGATTGCGCTCAAGACCGAACCTATGGCCGCGTTGCCTGCGGGAATCGCGGTTGCTGGTAGCGCAGACAGCCCACTAACACGCAGAGTCCACCCCGAGCCGCCGCACACCTACCGCACCCCGTTCGCCCGTGACGCCGCCCGAGTCCTGCACTCGCGGGCCTTTCGTCGTCTCGCAGGGAAAACACAAGTCTTTACCCGCTTGCCCGCCGAGGGGCTCTCCGACCATTTCCGCAGCCGGCTGACGCATACGCTCGAAGTGGCACAAATCTCGCGCACAGTGGCTGCGACGCTAGGCCTGAATGTGGAACTGGCAGAGGCCCTGGCCCTGGCGCACGACATCGGCCATCCTCCCTTTGGCCATGCCGGCGAAAAGGCGCTCGATCGCGCCCTCAGTGCGCATGGTCTCAGATTCGATCACAACCTCCATGCATTGCGTATCGTTACCTGGTTCGAAGAGCGTTATCCGGCTTTTCGCGGACTCAATCTCACCCTCGCTGTCCGCGAAGGCATCGTGAAGCACTCGCGCGACTACTCATCCCAGGACTATCCCGAGCTGGCCGAGTATTTTCTCGACCGCTTTCCGCCGCTGGAAGCACAGTTGATCGATCTGGCGGACGAGATCGCCTACCTCACCGCCGATCTTGACGACGGCCTGGATTCCGGCATTCTTGCGCTCGGTCAGGTTCTCGATGCCTTGCCTCTCATCCGAGAATTTCACGACGCTGCACGCGCGAAGTTTCCTGCGGCTCCGCATCGCCTGGCCGTCTACGAGGCGTTGCGGCAGCTTTTGAACGCCTGGGTTACCGATCTGATCGACGAAGTCCGTCTTCGCGTCCAGGCGCTCGGCGCGACGACCCTGGACGAAATCCGCAGCGCCCCACAAAGACTGGCTGCGCTCAGCGGGCACATGGAAGCTGAACGTGCCGCGGTCAAGGAATTCCTCTACGCGAATCTCTACAACACACCCGCTCAGGAACGGGAGCATACGCTTGCGGAAGAGGTGGTGCTCGAGCTGTTCATGTCTTTAATGACCGATCCAAGGTTAATGCCGCCGGACCACCAGGCGCAGATTCCCACTGAAGGACTGGCCCGCACTGTAGCCGACTACATTGCCGGAATGACGGACAGCTATATTGTGCAATTGTGGAAACGGCGCGAAGGAAGGTAAGTTACTGCACGGTGCCCTGCGGACGGATGCGCCGGAGATCAAGGGCACAAAGAACGGCATTCTGGGCATTCAAGCGCAGATTGTCGGCTGCAGCCCACAACCATAGACGCGAGATCTGACTGGAGTTGCGACCGAGCTGCTCCGGACGCATCCGAACCAAGATGTCATTCTGTCCCGTGGCGGCCAGATTCGACGGCGAATCAGTGTCTTCCAGAACCAGCTCGACATGTTCGCCCGTCAAGGCCTCTTCAAGAGCGACAACCTCCACCGGCCGTTCTAATTCCACGGCGATGGAGAACGTATAGCCATGGAAAACAGGCGCATGAATCACCTGCAATGCCAAGGCCGGACCGCGCCCGCCGGTGAGCGCATCGTAATGGCGGCGCATGCGCGCTTCGACCTCGGGCAGGCTCACCTTCGAGCTTTCTCCTGTGCCGGCAAGCAAGTTGTATGCGGCTTGAGCATCGTAGAAGGCCCGCGGCAGCGGGTGGAAACTGAGCAGGCTGACGGTCTGCTGATGCAGTTCGTCCATGGCGGCCCGGCCGAAGTCGCTGGCCGGTTCGAGCACCGTGGCGGCGGCAAAACGCAGCGGTACGGCCTGCTGCAACCGTTGGAGCAGCAAAGCAACTGCGATAACGGCCGGGTGAGCAGGAACCACAGCCGGCGTGAAAAGATCGACGGCCGCCGCTTCAGGGGCGAGCCATGGCGCTCGAATGACCACCCCAGGCTCCCGATCCAATGCCGCTGAAAGATCCAGGACCGTCGACCCGGCGCGCAATGCGTGCTGCCAGTGCCGACGTGTGAGACTCTCGCTGCCGCAAAAAAATGTGAAATCAGCCCCGTCGAAAGCATCGGCGCTGATGGCCTGAATAAAGGTGACCTCGTCGCCAACCTGGTCCAGCTGACCCTTTGCGTCTCCTTCGTCGAGCAGCGCAAAACTGGCCGAGTCAAGCGGCGATTCGGCCAGGACTTCTTTCAGCTCCCGACCCACCAAAGTCGAAGCGCCGGCTATGGCAATTCTGTACACAGCAATCCTTTTCCTATCTGGAGTCCGATTATGGTCTCGATGAGCCGGGTTCTGCGGCCACCGGCGAGGGAGAGGGTGGATCGAGCGGCCTTCTGCGCCGTCGCCGTGACCAACCATACGCCGCCCGCGCCCAAATCCCCGAGAACATGTATGCCAGCGCTACCGGGAACATGACCACATTCGAGTACCGTAGCGCAATGTATGCAATCAAGGCCAGCAGAACCAGCAACTGGAAGGGATGCCGGCGGGAAAAGTTGATCTCCTTTGCCGACCAGAAGCGCCAGGTGCTGACCATCAGGAATCCAGTCAGTCCTACGAGGATGAGCCAGGGAACGGCGACCCACCATTCCTCGACGGGATAGGCGTTGAAGAAATGGACCGTGGCAGCCACCAAGCCTGCCGCCGCGGGGATGGGCATACCGACAAAGTACTTCCTGTCGGCACGGCCCGGGTTGCGCGGCTGCGCATCCGGACTGATGTTGAACCGCGCCAGGCGTGAAGCTCCGCTTAGAAGAAAAAGAAAACAGACGAAAGCGCCGGCTTGCATCAAGTGCTGGCGCAGCTGCGGGTTCATCGAATCGGGAAGAAAATGGAATCCCCAGACAAACGCCAGAATACTTGGCGCCATTCCGAAGGTGATGACGTCGGCCAGTGAATCCAGTTCGCGGCCGAAGTCGCTGGCAGTGTTGGTCAGGCGCGCAATGCGGCCATCGAGGGCGTCAAATGGAATGGCGAACAGAATGGCAATGGCCGCCCAATCCAAATGCCCGTGCGCCTGCCCGCTTCCGTCGAGGGCTGCAATGGTTTGGGTGACGGAGAAGTAACCGGCTCCAAGGCTCCCGGCGGTGAACAACGAAGGCAGCAGATACATGCCTCGGCGCAGGCGCGGATGCGGTTTGCCCTTTCCCCGCGGAAAATCAAAGGAATTCACAATCTCCCTCCATGGGGCATCGCAGCCAGCACGCTGGCGCCTCCCTTGACCCTGTCTCCGACCTTGACTCGCAAAACCGCGCTCGATGGAATGACAACATCGACTCTGGAGCCGAACTTGATGAGTCCCACGCGCTGCCCACGCTCGACCGACTGTCCTTCATTGCAGCGAAAGACGATGCGCCGCGCAAGGAGCCCGGCAATCTGCTTGAAGGTAACTTCATACCCCCCGTCCGCGCCCTGGCCGCGCACGGTGACGGTGTTTTGTTCGTTACGCTCGGCCGAGGCCGGGTTCATGGCATTGAGGAATTGCCCCTTCTGATAGCGAACTCGGCTCAGGACTCCGCCGATCGGAGCGCGATTCACATGGACATCGAAAACACTCAGGAAGATGCTGATCCGCTGCCGCGAACCATCGGGAGTCGAAATGGGAATGGTTTCAGTAACGAGGCCATCACCGGGCGAAACGATCAAGCCGTCGCCGGCTGGAACTGTGCGTTGAGGATCACGGAAGAACCACAGGAAAAATGCAGCCAGCAGGACTGGCGCTACGCCCCAGATCCACCCTCCTGTAATCCACTTGAGCGCGCCAGCCACCGCCAGCAAGCTCAACCCGTAGATGTAACCGTCGCGAACCATCGTTCCCAACGATTATACGGTGATTAAAGAGATGAACCCATTGCACCAAGGGATCACGTAGACACAAACGAACCGATCACAGTGCCAGGCGGAACCGCGTGGCAAGTGAGCCGCAAAAGCCTAAACCCTCGGAACTTACGCCACGGCAGGAATGCGGCGCTCGAGGGCGAAGATTAGATCCTTGGCGTGCAGCTTGAGTTTCTTCAAGCGCACTTCTTCAAGTTGTTCGTCTTCGGATAGGTATGGCTTTTGAAGCAACTCTTCCAAACGCTGAGCGTAGCGACGATGTTCTGCGTGCAGGCGATCGATCTCTTCGCTCAGCATGGAACCTTGTACTTCGTCCATCAAGCACCTCCGGTTCGGCGGTTTGGTTAAGCGGTACCTGGCCGCCATTTTTCTTAGAACATTTACATATATCGCTGTTTCGGGTGAAACGGCAAGTCAGAAATCCTCTAAAGGTAACCGCGGCCTGTGAATATCAAGCCGAACGATGCCAGAAGTCTCGGTAATCTGCTGCTCAGGAGAGCTGAAGTCGCATGAGCACCGCATCCTCAATGGGATCAACGTAGTAAGCCGGACGAAGCCCGGTTTGGCCGAAACCCGCGGAACGGTAAAAGGTCACGGCGGCGCGGTTTGACGTCCGCACCTCTAGAACGATCTCAAGCACGCCCATGGCGCGAAGATCATGGACCAAACGGTCAAAGAGCATGCGGCCCATGCCTTGTCGCTGGCTCCCGGCGGATACGGCAATCAATTCAAGTTCCGCCTGTGGAGGCAAGAGGCTTGCCAGGGCAAAGCCCTGGACATTCCCTAAGCCGACCGCGACCAGGGCGATGCGGCGGGGCGTCGATTCGGAGTTCAATGCGTCTAGATAGGCTGATTCCGGCCAGTGAGGCGCCTCCGGCAGGCTGGCGGCAATCTCTATCGCCCGAGGTATGTCGGCAGCCGTCATGTGCCTGACCTGCGCTTTTTCAGCAGAGGAATTCGGCACACTAAGACCTCGCCGCGACCGGTTTGGCCTCAACCTCGTTGCCGAAGATCTCAGCATCCGAGCGGCGCAGGTAGTGGCCGTCAAGCAGAGCCAGATCGACAGAGGCGCCAGCAACCAGTCGCGCTTCGCCGAGACGCAGCGCGTCCGCCGCGACGGGCGAAGGCGTTGAGACCACTTGAGTGCCCGGCCATGCGGCGGACAGGATCGCGGCAGCTTCATCGTCGCAAACGGCCACCCGTACCGGCGCGGGATTAATGGCGCCAAGTTCACGAGGGCCGGCGAGAATCTCGACGGGTTTGAGGCCCATTTGTTCAAGCCTCAGGAAGACCTCGCCCCGATGAGCGTTGAGTGCGGACGACGGAACACCGGATTTGCGCGAAAGCACTTCAAGCCGCGAGAGAGCGACGACGGGAATCTCCGTCCCTTCGGCCAGGCCCTTCACCGCGCTCAGCCCCACGCGGACCCCGGTAAAGCTTCCCGGCCCATTCATGACGATGATTCCGCCGAGTCCTCGGAGTTCGACCCCAGCCGATTGCAGCAACTCGGCCACTGCGGCGACCAGCGTCGCCGAGTACGTCCGCCCGGCCAGGTCAGTTTGTCCGAGAATCTCGACGTCTCGCCCAGCCAGGCGGGCTAGCGCGACTGAACCCGTCGGGCCGCAAGTATCAATGGCAAGAATTGGCTGACCGAAAGACACAACGCTACCTCAGACTGCCGCGAGCGCCTGATCGAGGTCAGCAATCAGGTCTTCCTTGTCCTCGATGCCGATCGACAGCCGGATCCGTCCCTCGTTAATCCCCATGGACCGGCGCACTTCCTCGCTCACAGAGCCGTGCGTCGTAGTGGCCGAGTGCGATGCCAGCGACTCGACCCCGCCCAGGGATTCCGCGTTGATGAAGATCTCGATCGCCTTAAGGAAACGCGCCGCTTCCTCGCGCGACTTGAGCTCGAAACTCATCATCGATCCGAAGCCCTTCTGTTGCTTTACCGCCAGGTCGTACTGCGGGTGCGTCTTCAGTCCGGGATAAGCCAGCTTGGTCACCTTCTTGTGCGTGGAAAGGAACTCCGCCACCGCACGGCCGTTCGCCTCATGCTGCTGGATGCGGAGGGGTAGCGTCTTGATGCCGCGCAAGACGAGGAAGCACTCGAAAGGAGACATTACGCCGCCCGCCGCTTTCTGGACGAGGAGAAAGCGCTCTTTGTGCTCGGGCTTTGACCCGATCAGCGCTCCGCCAAGACCGTCGGAGTGGCCATTGAGGTACTTCGTGGTCGAGTGCATAACGATATCCGCACCCAATTCAAGCGGACGCTGCAGCGCGGGAGATAGAAAGGTGTTGTCGACGCTGACTTCGACACCGTGGGCATGAGCGATTTTCGCCACGCCGGCAATATCCGTCAGCACCATCAGCGGATTGCTCGGCGTTTCAATATGCACCAGCTTCGTATTCGGCTTTATGGCCGCTTCAACCGCAGCCAGATCGCTGGTATCCACGTACTCAATCTGGATGCCGTAGCCGCTCACGATCTGATCGAAGAGACGAACCGTGCCTGCGTACACGTCGCGCGAACAGACGACGTGATCACCCGCGTGGAGCATCGCCACCAAGGCAGAGATGGCGGCCATTCCGGTGGTGAACGCATGCCCGCTTGCTCCACCCTCCAACGTGGCCAACGCAGTCTCCAGGCGGTCGCGCGTGGGATTGCCGGCGCGAGAGTAGTCCCAGCCGCGGTCGCTACCGATGCCGGTAAGTTCAAAGGTCGAAGAAAGATAGACCGGCACATTCACAGCGCCCGTCAGGGGATCAGGGTGCTGTCCGGCGTGAACGGCAAGTGTCGAGTACTTGTATGGAGACATGAGGTAGCTGTCGGCTCCTAGCTTTTAGCTACTAGCTTATCGTGCGAAGCGATGGGTCCGGCCAGCGAATCCATCGGATGACGAAATGCGCACCCTGAAGTGCATTACCGACCGCTAGACTGCGACCGGCAGAGCACTTGCCGAATCCCGGTCCGCGAGAAATTGGGGCAAGCACGACGCAGCATTCGCTGTAGACCGCCCTACGTGAACTGGCTGCGAAAAACCGCTTTGATGTGCACCAGGCGCGCGTGCAGCGCCTCGGCCTCTTCTTTAAGCCCCAGCCGATTGGCCAGGCCGATGGCGTCGTAATAACATTCTTTTGCGTCGCTGTAGCAGGCCGTTGCACCGCTCGACGAATGCGCTTCATACATATCGTCGTAGGCTTTCTCGCCCATCGCTTTCAGGTGTTCAAGCTGCTTCAGTTGTGTTTCGCGCTCGGTCTCATCGGCCATTTTCGCAACCTACTTCGCCGCCGACGCAGCCTGCTTCGATGTGCGCACTGATGGGAAGTAGCCGGTACGGGTACGAACCGTCAGCTTGCCCAATCCCTTGGACTCAGCAGTCACTTCTACACGCCTAAAGCCTGGGATGGTCGTCGGCTTTGTCGAGTGGTAGTCCAGCGTGTACTGGCTGCGGATGTCGCGCGCTACTTCGGCAGCAATCTGATCCACCTGATCGATCGACTTGGGGAAGAAAGCCATGCCGCCCGTCTCAGACGAGAGCAAATTGAGCGCACGCCGCGCGTTCCGCACTTCGGCGCGACTCATCTCGTCGCCAAAGAGCAGCCCAATGGAGTAAATGACCGGTCCGGAAAGCTGCTGCACGCGTTCGATGGTCTGCTCCAGATTCTGACTCGACGCGTTGTCCTCTCCGTCAGTGATGAGGACAAGTACCTGCTTGGGCCGCTTGGCGTCGGCCACCAGCTTATCCGCCGATGCCACCACGGCATCGTAGAGCGCGGTGCCTCCGCGGGAATCGATGTGCGATAGCCCGTCGCGCAACTTGCCAACATTTGAAGTGAAATCGCAATCGATAAAGGCTTCATCAGAAAAATTCACGACAAAGGCTTCATCCTGCGGGTTCGAGGCCTCGACGAGGTCGAGAGCGGATTTGTTCACCGAGGGTCGCTTGCGGTACATCGAACCGGAGTTGTCGACTACCAGCCCCATGGAAACGGGCAGATCGGTGTGCTGGAAGCTGATCAGCGTCTGCTTCACCCCGTCTTCGTAAACAGTGAAATCGTCCTTGGTGAGGGTTTGCACCAGATTGGTGCCATCGAGGACGGTCGCGTTGAGCACCACTTCTTCCACGTCGGTATGGAGCAGATAGCCTTCGCCCTCCTTTTTCAGGGGACCGGACGAGGGAGTTGGGGTCACTGAGTCAGGCGAACGCACCGGATCGGTGTCAACCGTAAGCGGCGGATTCGCCTGCCTCGCAGCTTGCGGTTGCTGGGGCTGCTGCGCGGGTAAAGCAAGCGCGGCGGCGACAAGAAAGGAAACCAGAATCGCGTTATTGCAGAGGCGCATAGTAGCCGGTGCGAGCATAAACCGTAAGCGGAGGAAGGCCTGGAGGCGGATTCACCTTTACCTTCACTTTACGCCATTTGCCATCGCGGGTCAGGTCAACAGGTTTATAGCCGATCACATATTGGTTGCGCAGTTCAGTTGAGATCTTTTCGGCAATGTCACTCATCTCGTCCACGTCGTCGACGCGGAAGAGCCTCCCACCGGTTGCGGAGCTGATGTCGTCAAGAAGCTGCGGCCCAGTGCGCTCCTCGGGGGTGGGCGCATAGGGATCGAAGATGCCAATTGAGTAGATCTCCACATCAGCTTCGCGAACTGCCGATCGCACCTCGCCCTCGGTGTAGCGGGAGCGATTGTCGCCGCCGTCGGAGACTACCAGCAGCGCCTTGCGTTCGTGGTGAGCATCCTTCATCTTGGCGATGCCGTAGTAGATCGCATCCAGCAGCGCCGTGCGGTGGCCAGCCTGAACCGTGGCGAGCCGCGCTTGAATGTCGTCGACGGAGCTGGTGAAGTCCTCAATCAGCTCTGGGCGGTCGTTGAATCCAATGACGAAGAACTCGTCCTGGGGATTTGCCGTTTTGATGAACTGCAAGATTGCTTCGCGTGCGCGGACCAGCTTGGAAGACATGGAGCCTGAGAGGTCGAAGATAATGCCGATGGAGACCGGCGCATCTTCGCTCGCGAAACTGGCGATCTTCTCTTCGCCGTTGTTTTCATAAACCTGGAAATCTTCCTTTTCCAAACCCGTCACCAGCCGGTTCAATGGGTCGGTGACGGTGACTGGGACCAACACCATATCCACATTCATTCGGATAAACGAGCCGGGATGAATATGGAGCGATGCCGTGCCCGTTTCAGGCGCTGCCTCTGCTCCCTTCGGCTCGGTCGCAGGCGCCGAGGTGGTCGAAGGCGGCTCGACGTGCACTTTATTCAGTTGGTCTTCCTGCGCGCGCAGCTGAGCGAAGCAGAAAACCGCTGCCAGCGCTCCCACCCAAACATAACGGTGAAACGGGGCACAGTGGCAAAAGAAGGCAAGCTTGCCCGCCCCTTTTGGAATCGCGTGCTGGGGAAGCGTCCTCATGAGGCACCACGGAGGGTTGAAGGCGATATTACCACCATTGGCATGCCGCTGCTGTTAGTAGATTGTCACCGGCACGCCGCGAAGACGAGCGCTGAAGCAGGCCGCCTACGTCAAGCGCTGAGATACAATCGAGGCTGGGCCAACTGCGCATTTCAATCATGTACAGTGCGGCACAAACAAAACTCAGTATCCTCAGACTCGCGGAGAGCAAGACCTTCCTCATGGCTCGTATCTATCCTTTTCGTGCCTGGCGCTACAATCCCTCCTCGGTTCGCCTGGAAGACGTGGTCACGCAACCCTATGACAAGATCACGCCGGCCATGCAACAGGCGTACTACCAGCGCAGCCCCTTCAACCTTGTCCGCATCATCCTGGGACTGCCTGAACTGTTTGACGCAGAGAAGGGCGAAAACGTATATACGCGCGCGGCGCAGGATTTCCGTGCCTGGCGTGAGCAGGGCATTTTGGTCCAGGAAAACGAGCCGTGCGTGTTTGCGTATGCGCAGCGCTTCAAGGTTCCCGGGACCGAAGTTGAAAAGGAGCGGCGCGGATTCATAGCACTGGGCAAGCTGCATGAATACGCTGACCAGGTCGTCTTTCGCCACGAACAAACGCTGTCGAAGCCGAAGAGCGACCGCCTTAACCTGCTCAAAGCCACGCAGGCGCACTTCGGCCAGATCTTCATGCTTTATTCCGATCCGGCCGGCAGCGTGGAAAAGATTCTCTACGAGGGCAATGATGCCGCCGACGCCGAGGTTACCGATGAGTACGGCGTTCAGCATAGGCTGTGGCGGGTGAATAATCCCGCAGCCATCCGACTGCTTGTTACAGCCATGAGCGACAAGAAGCTCATCATCGCCGACGGCCACCACCGCTACGAGACGGCGCTGAAGTACTCCAAAGAGCACCAGGGCGCAGCTCATGGCAAAAGCGCCTCGAGCACGCAGCAGTTGCCGCAACCCGAGTTCCCCGAGGCTGCTGCCATGATGACCTTCGTCAACATGGACTCTGACGGGCTGGTGATCTTGCCCACGCACCGGGTTGTGCACGGTCTCACCAGTTTTTTCGCCACAGCGTTCTTGAGGGCGGCCGAGGCGTACTTCGAGGTCAAACCGTTGCCACCCTTTGAGGCCGCATCGTTTATTGAGGAGTTATCGCGCGAAACGGGAACGGCCTTCGTGGCCGTCACGGTTGCCGGCGCATTCCTTCTGCGCGCCAAGCCGGATGTCTTGGCAGAAACCCTAGCCGATCTGCCCGAGCGTCAGCGGCAGCTCGACCTGACTCAATTGCACTCTGTCGTATTCGAGCGCTTGCTCGGTCTGGATGCCGAAAAAGTGCGTGAGCAGACCAACCTGCGCTATCTGCGCGACGCTCAGGAAGCAGTGGAACAGGTACGCGGCGGCGAGGCCGATATTGCGTTCCTTACCAAGCCGGTGACCATGGAGCAATTGAAGGAAGTTGCATTCGCTGGAGAAGTGATGCCACAAAAGTCCACAGACTTTTTTCCCAAGCTGCTCAGCGGCCTGGCTATTTATGCCCTGGATTGAGACGATGCGGCCGGAACTGTTGGACCCGGGCGCGGAATTTTCTTTCACCCGGCCCGCTGGCCATTTGCCGCTGAACACGACCTCCGACAAATCTCGGAGAGACCGCAATCGCGTATTAACCGGAGCAATTTGCGCCCTCTTCGCCGTCACGGCATGCACCGCGGCGTTGGCTCAAGCTCCTCCCGCCCCTTCGCGCTTTGTGGTGTTGCTCGATGCGGCACATGGCGGCGACGACTCGGGCGCTCATCTCGGTAACGAGACCGAGAAGGCGTTTACGCTGGCCTTCGGCATTCGACTCCGCTCACTGCTCGCCGCGCGCGGGTTCGCGGTGGTGACGACGCGCGATTCCGACGCCGGCGTGGATTTCGATCGCCGCGCCGACATTGCCGACCATGCCAATTCCCAAGCCTGCCTGACGCTGCATGCTGCGACGAGCGGCTCCGGCGTGCACCTGTTTGTTTCTTCGCTGGCACCGGTCCAGAACGCGCGCTTTCTGCCATGGAAGACAGCTCAGGCGGCATGGATCATGCGCAGCATCTCTCTGGCCGGTGTGATCAACTCTGCGCTTTCGCATGCCAATGTGCCAGTCTCCCTGGGACGCACTGCCTTGCCTGCGATCGACAGCATGACTTGTCCGGCCGTAGCCGTTGAGATCGCGCCAGATCGATCGTCCGATGTGCAGGGATCAGCGAGCCTCGATAATTCGGATTATCAGGCGCGCGTGGCAGATGCACTCGCCGCGGCCCTGGTGGAATGGCGATCGGAAACGCGGGAGGGCCACCAACCGTGATCCCTCGCCACCAGACCGTCCTCTTCATTGTTCTGCTCGCAGCCTCTGCCATCATGGGGGTATTGCTTTGGAACCAGTTGCGGCGGGCTCACGATCGCCTGCTCCGGGGCGAGGATTCGGCTCCTACACAGGCGCCACTGGTGGCTCCAGCCGAGCAAGCCACGCTAATGGTGGCCAACGATGCCGATAACACCGTCGAGCCCCGGATCCTCACGCTGCCCTTGCCGCAGAATCCCGAGTCTCGGGCGCGGGCCATATTGGGCAGGTTGCTCGAACTCTACGCGGCTCCCGAGTCCACGCATCCCGTGCCCGGCGGGGCAACCTCGATCGCAGAGGTCTTTCTCTTACCCATCGCCGGTTCAAGCGAGAGCGGAACATCCAACAGTCCGGAGCTTGCAGTGGTTAACTTGACGGGCGCGTTTGTCGCAGGTCATCCTTCGGGCCTCGAGACCGAATCGCTCACGGTGCTTTCGATCTGCGCTACGCTCAATGCGAATCTGCCCCGCGTAACCGAGGTGCGATTTCTGGTCGACGGTCAACCGCGTGCGAGCCTCGCGGGTCACGCCGATTTGATGCGCACCTATTTGACCAACGAAAACACAGCGGCAGTTGGAGGGGGCCGGCAGTGACACGCGCTAAGAAGATAGTCGCGTGGGCCGTGCTGCTCGGATCCGCATTCGCGCTTCGGATTGGTCTTGCAGCGGCCTCGCCCAATATCTTCTTTCCCGATGAGATTTTTCAGACTCTCGAGCCCGCCCACCTGCTGGTGTATGGCTATGGCGTGATCTCGTGGGAGTGGCGGCTTGGGATTCGCTCCTGGGTCTTTCCCACCTTTCTTGCCGGAGTGATGCGCGCTACCGCCTGGATGGGCACGGCTTCATCCGGTTACGTGCTGGGAACGGCGATCGTTCTATCACTGATCTCGCTGATCACAATCTGGTTCGGGTATGCGTGGGCAAAGCACGCCAGCGGCACGCCCGCTGCGATCATCTCGGCCCTTGCGTGCTCTTTTTTCTTCGGGTTCGTTTACTTTGCGCCCAAAGCGCTGAATGAAGTCGTGGCCGCCCATGTTCTGTTGCCCGGGCTCTACCTTGGCGAATACGGCCAGAAGCTCGGCGAACGAAAGCGGCTGTTCCTTGCAGGGCTCCTTTGCGCGCTGGCTGCCTGCCTGCGTATCCAATTACTGCCTGCACTTCTGTTCGCAATGGTTTACTTTTGCTATCCACGCTGGCGCGCCAGAATTCCCGCAGCGGCAGCGGGCGCACTCGTTCCTGTGCTTTTCTTCGGTGCCGTAGATTGGATGACGTGGTCCTATCCGTGGCAGTCGTTCATCCTCTACTACAAGGAGAACGTGGTGAGCGGCCCTGGCAAGGAACTCACCCTCGTTCAGCCGTGGTACTGGTACGCGCTGGTTCTTTTGGTTTTGCTTGGTCCGGCGGTTCTGCTTCTCTTTCACGGTGCCCGTCGAAGCCCGTTCCTGGCCATTTTTTGCGCCATCGTGGTGGTTTCGCACAGCGTCATTCCGCACAAAGAGATTCGCTTCATCTACCCGATTCTCGCCCCGGCAATCACCCTGGCCTCGATGGGCATCGTCGATCTGCTCGACGAGATCAAGGCGGGGATGAAATTCCTTGAGAATCCCAGGTGGGTTGTGGCCATCAGCGTTGCGTTCCTCTTCATCTCATCGGCGCTGCTTGCGGCGCACTGTGCGGACTGGTTCAAGACCCGCTGGGGCGATGGGGCATTCGATCGCCTCAGCCGCGAGCCCGCATTATGTGGAGTGGGAATTTACCACGCGATCTGGTGGCAGTCCGGGGGGTATACGCATCTTCATCGCGATGTGCCAATCATTCCGCTGGAAAGCGCCGCGCAACTCGCGAAGGATGCGCCCGCAATCAATGCGCTGATCGCGCCGGTTGATTCACCCGGGCTTCCGGCCGGATTCGGGCAATCGCAGTGCTGGGAGGGAGTCTGCCTCTATGAGCGGCCAGGAGAGTGCGCAGCTGCCCCCGCAAACGAGGAACTGAACGCATATCTCAGAAAGATTGGAAAATGAGGCGAGATAGGCACGCGACACAGTAAGGCGACTCGATGCACCCAGCTCATAGAGGCTACTCTGAAAGACATGGCTCCAACCATCGGTGTTTTCGATTCCGGCTTTGGCGGATTGACCGTACTGCGCTCGCTCATCGAACGGCTTCCGAGCGCGCAATTCGCATTTCTCGGCGACACGGCGCGGCTGCCCTACGGCTCCAAGTCGCGGCGCACCATTGCACGATACGCCGCGCAGAGCGCGCAGTTCCTGGTGGGTGAGCAGGGCGCTGAGTTCCTCGTGATCGCCTGCAACACCGCCAGCGCGCTGGCACTCGACGCCATCCAGGAAGCAGTTTCTGTTCCCGTGTTGGGCGTCATTGAGCCCGGTGCTGCTGCCGCTCGAGCCGCGTCGCGTACCGGCGACGTCCTCGTTGTCGCCACTGAGGCCACTGTGCACAGCCACGCGTATACAAAGGCCTGCGCGGCCCATGGCCTGCGCACCATTGAAAAGGCCTGTCCGCTGCTGGTTCCGCTGGTCGAAGAAGGCTGGACCGATCACCCGGTGACGACCGAGGTGATTGATATTTACCTGAATGAACTTCGCGCAGAGGCTGCGGCTCGCAATATGAATCCGGATACGCTTGTGCTTGGCTGCACGCATTACCCGCTCCTGCGACCGCTCTTTGAAGGCGCCGTGCGGCCTGGCGCAAAGGTGATTGATTCCGCAGAGTCTGTGGCGCAGGCTGCCGTGGGAATGATCCATGGCCAGGGAAAGCCGACCGCGGGCGGAATCCCGCACGAAGCGGAAGTGCATTGCTTCGCCACGGACTCCGTAGAGAAATTCGAGCGCCTGGGCCCGCGGTTCCTAGGGCGCCCGGTGGGACATGTTGAGCTGATCGATCTAGGCGGGTAATGCCTGCACCGCATCTGAACATGAAATTCGCTCTGGTATTCTGAATTGCGGCGGCGACTCCGCCGTCTTCCCCTTGTGGATTAGAGTTTTGGAGGGTTCAAAGCAGCATGATCAATTTGGCGGGCAAGACAGCCGTGGTCTTTGGGCTGGCAAACAAGCGCTCCATCGCATGGGGCATCGCCCAGAAGCTTCACGAGGCCGGCGCCACTCTGGCCATCTGCTACCAGAACGAACGCATGAAGGCCGAGGCCGAGGACCTGATCAACGATCTCTCCGGCGCCAGCGGCTTTCAATGCGACGTCTCCAACGACCAGGAGATCGTGACGCTGTTTGCCGCGCTGAAGGAGAAGTACGCCAAGATCGACATTTTGGTGCACGCGATCGCCTACGCGCCCGCTGAGGAACTCAAGGGCGAGTTCATCAACACCAGCCGCGAGGGCTTTCGCATTGCGCACGACGTCAGCGTCTACTCGCTGATTGCAGTCAGTCGCGGCGCGGTGCCGCTGATGACCGAGGGCGGCAGCATCATCACCCTTACCTACTATGCTGCCGAGAAAGTTGTACCTCACTACAACGTCATGGCCCTCGCCAAGGCCTCGCTCGAGTCGGCCGTGCGCTACCTGGCCTTCGAGCTCGGCACGAAAAACATTCGAGTGAATGCCATTTCCGCCGGACCCATCAAGACGCTAGCCGCGCGAGGCGTGGGCGCATTGGGCGAAATGATGAAATCGCATGCGGAGCGCTCGCCCCTGCACCGTAATGTCGATCAGCTTGAAGTTGGCGGCACGGCGCTCTACCTAGCGAGCGACTTGGCGAGCGCTGTGACCGGTGAAACGCTCTACGTCGATTGTGGCTACAACATCATGGGGTACTGAGCTGGCCGCGCTTTCTGCAGCTTGAAATCTACATCGCCATTATCTCGGCCCAGACGGCAGGCTCGACCGGCAGTCCGAGCCGCGTATTTTCGTCTCGCAGGCGCAAAGTTTCCTCGCCCGGATATCGAACCTTTCCGCCCTGCGCTGCGGGTTTGCAGCTGTGCAAGGACGCGACGACCGCGTCGGCGATCCGATCTGCCTCCGCCGCCGACCCGAAGGCTCCGGGATTGAGGGCAAGAAACATCTGCGAGATCGCGGTCTCCTGAACGGCGACTGAGGAGATTTGATGCGTCGCCTGGCCCAGCGTCATCATGGCGGCGATCATATCCAACACAATGGCGAGTCCCGATCCCTTCCAATACCCGGCGGGCAGCGGTCGCCAAGATTCTTCGATGGCTCCGGGGTCGCGTGTCAGTTTGCCTTCCGCATCGAACCCGCCATCCACGGGCAGCATCTCGCCGCGCTTGCGGTAGCTTTCGAGGGCGCCATAAGAGAACTGCGACATGGCCATATCCAACACCACCGGTCCGTTCGCGCGCGGAACGGCGATGATCAGCGGATTGTTCCCGATGATGCGCTCCGCACCACCCCATGGCGGCAAGTTGGGCATGGTGTTGGTCCAGCAAATGCCGATCATTTCCGATTCCGCGGCCTGCCAGCCGTAGGTCCCGCCGCGCATCCAGTGGTTTGTATTACCCAATGCCACGCATCCCACGCCATGCCCGCGGCCAACAGCGATCGCACGCTCCATTGCGGCGAATGCGTTCAGGTTGCCCGGACCTCGACGGCCATCCCAACGCTCCAGCGCTCCCAGGCGCGCAGTCACTTGCGGTTCTGCCGCGGGATCCACGCGGCCGTTGCGAATGGTCGTCACGAACCGTGAAAAGCGGTTGACGCCGTGGGTGTAGACGCCGTCGCGCGTAGTCTCCGCAAACAGACGCGCGCACACGTCGGCGCGGTCATGAGCGAATCCGAGCTTTCGCAGTACGCCTGCCAAAGCCGCCTGCACTTCTGCGAATGGAATACGATTCATGGTTTCTCTGAAGAACCCGTGTCAGGCCACAGAAAGTAGGGAGAGGAGAGCGTTTGGCGACTCACTATTCCTTCAGCGTCACCGTAATCTTCCGCGCATCGCCGCCCTCAGGGGCGATCACGATCTCACCCGTTGCGCGCTTGCGAATGCTCTTGAACTTGTCGCCCCACTCCACCAGGACGAGCGCATCCGGCGTAAGCAGATCGTCAAGGCCCAGCGTTTCCAGTTGCCGCTCGCTCTCCAGGCGATAGACGTCCAGGTGGTAGAGCTTCACTGGCCTGCCCTCGCGCGAGCCGTCGAATTCGTGGATCAGCGTAAAGGTGGGGCTGGTGACCTCGTCGGGTTCGGCCGCGTTCAGCGCTTGCGCAATGCCCTTCACCAACGTCGTCTTACCGGTGCCCAGCTCACCGCGCAGCAAAAGGAACTGAGGAGGCTTGAGCAGGCCGGCGAGCTTGCGCCCCACTGCGACGGTGTCCGTGCCACTCTGCGTGGTGAACTCATACGTTTTGCCTTCCGCAAGAGCTGCGGCTTCAGTCATCGCTGAACCTCATCGAGGGCTGTTGCGGCGCAATTATCCCACTGGACGCAATGCCCCTGCAACCAAACATACCCGGTTTTACCATTCGCATCAAAATCGTGCGCATGGGATTGAAAGGCTCGCGCCAGCTGTGACAGGCTATCGGTGGCCAGCAAGGTATGTTCGTCGCTTTGATGCACGGCCAGATCCGCCGCAAGCCCATGCAAGTAAACCGCTGCCTCCACGGCTTGCGCGTGATTGTGAGGATATTGCGCCAACAGGCCCGCTATGAGCCCGGTGAGCAGATCGCCGCTGCCGCCTTTGGCCATTCCCGGATTCCCTGAAGTGTTGATCGCCACGCGGCCATCGGGATGGGCAATGAGTGTCCGTGCGCCCTTCAGGACGAGTGTTACACCCATGCGCTTTGCAAAATCGCGCGCCGTCTCGAGCCGGTTAGCCCGAACGTCGGCAATGGTGATTCCGGCCAGCCGAGCCATCTCGCCGGGATGAGGCGTCAACGCCACAAAGCGTCCTTTAGCCAGGCGCTTGAGCAGGGCCGGCTTCGCAGCAAGAATATTCAGCGCGTCCGCATCGATGACTGCCGGCATCGTTGTGGCGCCAAGGAGTCCTGTAACGAATCTGGCCGTTTCCGCGCCCTGACCCAAGCCCGGCCCGATTGCCAGTACGGTCTTTCCAGCGATCAATGATGCGATTTGCTTCTTCTCAAGATTCTTCGCTGAGATCTGGCCGGCTCGCGTCGGCGCCAGCGGCCAAGTCATAAGTTCCGGCGCAAACGATGAGACAACCTGCAGCGCCGGCGCGGGAACCGCGGCCGTCACTAGCCCAGCACCCACCCGCAGCGCTGCGAGAGATGTCATTGCCGGGGCTCCAGCCTTGCCGCCGGCGGTTCCGAACGTACCGCCGACTACGAGTACGTGACCGAAGTTGCCCTTGTTAGACGCCGCAGGGCGCGGAGCCTGCGGCAAGGACAGCGACGACCCGGCCCAATCCAGCCTGAGCGCTGAAACGATGGCCTCATCCGGCGAGCCGATTGGAGCGACGACAACCGGTTGATCCCAGCGCCGCGTCAATTGCCCAAAGACATGTGCGCACTTGGGCGCGGTGAACGTAATGACGGCGTCGGCGGGAAAAACCGGCCCTGCCACAGTTGCGCTTGTTTCATCGGCCGGCCAACCGGAAGGCAAGTCGACAGCGAGAGTTGGCGCGTGACTTCGCTGCAACCATTCGCGAGCGGCGAGCGCCAAACCTTTAAGCGGAGGTTTGAATCCTGTACCGAGTACGGCGTCCACAATCAGATCCGCATCGAGCGCATTTATGTGCTGTTCCAGGGCCTGGGCGTTCGCAACAATATGGACTTTTCCGCGCTTCGGACTGTTCAGTTCGGTCCACGCAACGGCAGCGTCGCCCGCCAGTTGCTCGGGCGCTCCCAGCAACAGCGTCGTCACTGCGAGTCCGGCGTCGGCCAGGAGCCGAGCCGCCATCATGCCATCGCCGCCGTTGTTGCCGCGCCCGCACAGGACCGTCACTCGTCGTGCAATCGGGAAATGCTCACGCACGAAAGCCGCGACGGCTGAAGAAGCCGCCCGCATTAATTGAATCGATGGAATCCCAAACCGCTCCGTAGTGGCGCGATCGCAGGCCTGCATCTCGGCTGCGGACAAGACGTGCATCGCAACCATCGTACTAGAAATAGTTAAGTGAAAACGGCCGCCAAGGTTGAAGTGTGGCCAGCTACTTAACCAAACGCGCCTGGAGAGTCGTGCGCGAATTCACCCGGGTCAGGACACAGGCGCCGTTCTTGTCGCAGTGAAAATGAACGGCGGCGGGAAACACCTGCCATTCAGCCGTGCGGTTCCGCATTCCTGCAAGTCCCAGCGAGAAAACCCGCCCACCCTGGGTATCGATGGTTCCCTGCGATGGGTTGTCGCCCACAATCACGTCGTCATCGTCGATCGCGGCCGGCAAGTGAAGGGCGCGGGCTGAGAATCCGAAACCGCCGCCTGAGCCATGACCGTTTCGGTTCTTTGCGGCATCGCCGAGCTTGTGATGTTTCAGCCACTCGTCCTGCTCATCGAGCGACGGAAAGTTGGTGAAGAACTCCCACGCTGCAAGGCTATGATACTGCTTTAGCGAACAGGGGAGACCGCCGGTAATGGTGACCTCTGCTATTTGTCCGTCTGGACCCGCATTATTCTGTACGGTGTCTCCGGTGGTGGTCTGCATTGGCGCCAGAGCGTCCGAAGAGGATGAGTCTGAAGAACCTGCGGTCGGGCCAGGAGTCGGAAGCACCACTTCCTTCTGACAGGCGACGGCACCTGTGGAATCGAGGAGCCGAATGACCACTGAAACCGGGTGAGGTGGATTCACCGTCACGGCTTGAAAGCCGGCGGTCTGCTGCGGATCAAGAGGATCGATGTAAAGCTGGTAGGCGGTAGTTCCTTCCCAGCGAGCTATAAGCCGGGCTCCCAGCCCCGCCGAATCGAAGCGGCGCGTTCCAAGGTCGACGTAAAGCGCCGGGGCCTTAGACTTGGTCAGTTTGGGGATGAGGAGGGCGGCGAGCGCTCCAAGCACGAGAATGAACAGGATCGGAAGGATGGCGACTGCCCGCTTGGACTTGGCCTGATTTGCCGCAGCTTCAGGATCTTCAACCGCCGCGGGCTGCGCCATGGCCGTGCGGAACCCGTACAGGTCCTCATGGCTGGCACCTCCAGCGGGAGCTACAACCTTATAGACCCTATCGGCCACACCTGCCTGACCTTGTGAGCCGGATGAAACGGCCGTGTCACTAGCCTCGATTTGGATTGCGTTGCTCATCAAGCAGGTCCCAGTCCTTTGATTTGGGAGACCGAGCCGACAGAAGTACTGATATTGGAGCATGGCCCTAAAAGGCCCGCAATAACTACTCTGTGTGATGGCTCACGAGGCAACCCATCGCGGGATAAGTCGCCGAAACGGCACTCTTTCCCGAGGGGCAAGTCGCATTTTTGGAAGCCCCATGGCCGCCATCCTCAGAATTCGATCCGTCCCTGAAACGCGATCATTCGCGGCGAGCTGTCCCCTCCCAAGCCCACGCCGAGCAGCCCGGTCGGCGGCGCCACTACACTTTGCAGCGTTCCGAATCTTGCCGGAACCGAACCGGGTACGCCGGCCTGCACTGTGCTGGGAAGTGCGAAGTTGGGGTGGTTGAATGCATTGAACAATTGTCCGTCAATGCGCAGCCTGATTCCTTCCCGGATCGCAAAGGACTTCGTGATGTACATATCCGAATAGGTGAAGTGCGGTCCGCGCACCGAGTTGCGGCCCGAGTCGCCGAACTGGCAGATGGTTGGATTATCATTTTGCGCGCCCGGTACGCCGGTATAACAGGCGCCGGTTGTGGGATCGACCACCGAGACGAACGCGTCGGGGTTGAGCCACTGTTTCGTTCCATCTATGGTGACGCCGGGATAGAGAGTCTTGCGATAGATCGGCACGCCGGGCACCCGGTTGGCATAACTCGGCACAGCGAACTGGATGGTCTGCGCTGAGTTGTACGCTTGCAGCACGCCATTGCCATTGGCGCTATATGGCTGGCTCAACACGCTGAAGGGAAGGCCGGAGTGAAGGAATCCTGTCTCAGAAAAAGACCAGCCCCCGAGCACCTGGCGCAGGAATGAGTGACTGGAGCGAAACGGTACCTGATACAACCCGTATGCAGAGAGGTTATTCCGCACGTCGTAGTCGCAACTGGCATACTGCCGGCTTAATTCTCCGGGCAACGGCGATTCCAGCCCTTGCGTGGAGAAGGCCAGCAGGCCCCCATTCGATACTTCGTCCAGGCAGTGGCTGAAAGAATAGTTGGCGCGCAGCGTCAAGCCGCCCCATTGCTGCGTGTAGACGGTCTGCAATCCGTTGTAGACGCTGCTGGCGCCGGTCTGGAATTCGGTGACGTTCCCAAACCTCTGATCGAGCGGCTGGCGATAAGGAAACGGCGCAAAGCACCCGTCGCAAACGTTCTGGTAGCCGTTCAGCTGCACCTGGTACGGTTCGTGCAGCCCACGCGTGCCTACGTAGTCGGCGCGCAGGTCGCCGCGCGAGCCGATCTGCTGCTCAACTCCGAGACTGTATTGGTAGTAGTACGGGGTCTTGAGCGTTCCGGTCGGGAAAGTGTTCAGGCTGACGGCCAGCGGACAGGTTGGTGCGCCCGGCTGGATGCCCGCGCAGGGCGTGCCGCCGGAGCTGAATGTTGTCTGGAACAACGCATTGGCCCTGGCTGCCGCGTCCACGGCGCTTCCGGCAACTCCGGGGGCAATTCCCAGGCCGCCCACCTGTCCTCCGATACCGCCCGTGAAGGAGGGATCGTTGGGTGCGTTGATCAGGCCGTTGTCGGCGATCTGCTGCGGGATGATGTCGTTAAAGACGCCGAAACCGGCATGAACCACGGTATGCGGAAGAAGCTGATAAGCGATCGACGTGCGCGGCTGGTAGATGAACAGCGGCGTTGCCGCGAACAGGTTTTGGACGTTGCCCAGGATGACCTGATCCAGCGGCTGATTGGTTTCATGCGAAGCGTCAAGGAAGGAACCGGCCATGCGGCCAAAGAGCCGCTGCGGGCTGGTGACGTTGGTGTTCCAGGTGACGCGCATGCCGTAAGTCAGGGTCGTCTTCGCTGAAGGCTTGTAGGTGTCCATCCCATAGAATTCGAGATTGCCGACGGCCACCCGATCCTTCAAAGAGACCGGGAAGTTCTGCTGGGCGGTATATGCGGCTCCATACGTGAACTCCGCCAGGTCGTTGTAAGCGACGGTCGGCACGATGCCTTCTCCGAGGTCGTAGTCGCTGGTATCGACACGGCGCGTATTGACGCCAAAATGTAATGTGTGCAGACCGCGCGTCCAGGTCAGGCTATCGTTGATCTGCCACTGCGTCACCTTGCGCCCCTGCGCAAACGTATCGTTCAGACCGCCGATGGTCGTGAAGGGCACGCTGTCGCTGCCCGAGGTAAGCATGATGGGAAACCTTTGCTCGACCTGTGCGTAGTGGTTCGGCTCGAAGATGCTCGAGTACCAGTCCGCTCCTGGGTTGAATTGATTCACGAGGGTTGGGCTGAAAATGTGCGTGTAGCCGACAACCAGCGTGCGCTGCGGTTGCGGCGAGTAGGAATTAAAGATGGAGTTGATGGGGTCTGTAAACTCCGCCTGCAAACCCGTATCCTGCTGGAAACGGTACCAGATGCTGTCTTTGGCATTGATGGTGTGATCGATCTTCACCACGATCAGGTTTTCGCTATCGCTGTTGTTCAGAGACCGCTGCTGCTGGGACGCGCAGCCGCTGCCGTCGAGCAGAGAGCCATTTGTTGGAGCGGGCAACAGGTTCCCGGATGGGTCCAGCGGGCAGGCTGTGATCGCTACCGGCGACCCACCGGGAGGCGGCAGGAGCGAGAACATGTTTTTATAGAATGGAATCTCCGCAGGTTGCGCCTGAAGGTTGTTTCCTGTGACCGGATCATATCCGCCGGTGGCAAGCTGTCCGAGCACATATTGCTGATAGGCGGGCGTCGGCAGGGTGGTTGGCGTCACGATTGGCAAAGCGATCCGAATGCCCTCATAGTGCCCGAAGAAGAACAGCCTGTCTTTGCGAATCGGCCCGCCCACGCTCACTCCGAACTCATTGACGACAGAACGCGGCTTTTTGGCGATGTTCCCCGGCGAGTCGTTGGCGTGGAGAAAATAATCCTCCGCGTTGAACAGCGAACCGTTCCAGACCTCGTACAGGTCGCCGTGGAACGCATTGGTCCCCGATTTGGTGAAGTAGTTGACCTGGGCTACGGCATAACGGCCCTGATCGACGGAGAACGAATTGGTGTTCACGGTCGACTGATCGACGGCGTCAAGCCCGATCACGAGGTTGGTCGAGAGCCCAATATTCAGGCCGAGCCAGGGATCGTTGGAATCGTAGCCGTCGAGAATGTAGCCGTTCGAAGTCGCGGGCAGGCCGTTAAACTCGACATTGCCGTATCCGCCCGGGGCTTTCGCATCGCTCGAGGATCCCGCCGTATTCATCAGAGCGCCTTGCGCGAATTGCGCCACATAAGTCAGGTCCTGACCGGGATTGGGAAGACTCTTGATGGTCTGGGCTTCAATTGTCGTGGTCGTATTCGAATTATCGAGGGTCAGCAAGCCCTGCTGCGCGGTAACCTCCACTGTCTGGTTATCCGTCTGGACGTGGAGCGAGAAGTTCAACGTGACGGTCCGGCCGACGCCCACAGGCGTTGGTGCAGAAGTTGAAACAGCAAAGCCGTTCGTTTGCACCGTTACCTGGTAGGTGCCGGGATTGACTTGGGAAAAAAGATAATGCCCGCCGGGGTCGGTCAGTTCGGCGCGCGTGGCCTTGGTGTCCACTTCTGTCGCCTTCACCTCGGCGTTGGCCACTGTAGCGCCCGAGATGTCGCGCACCGTCCCCGAGATCGCGCTCGACGTCCCGCTTTGAGCGCCGAGCCCGCCGCAATTAACCAAAGCTAAGAAGAGTGAAAAGGCCAGAGCGTACCGGCTTGTTCTTCTGCGCATTGCTTTGAACCTCCAGGGAAGTATGGGGATGCCCTCGGAGAATTAGCCGCCACCACACCGACAGACGAATCAATCCACATGGAGAACGCTGTTGAGCAGCAGCCGCGCCGTTTTCAAGCTACGGCCTCCTACCGCACAGCAGTCCACGCCTGCCACAAGACGACGGCCATCATAAAGATCAGGTAGATGCGCAGAGCCCATACGAGCAACAACTCGCCGCCGCGCAGTTGCCGGCGCGGAACTGGCGCGGATTTCTCCTGGACGAGCTGATCCCGGTCAAGGTTCTGGAGAACCCAGCCAACTTCTTCTTCGGTGATGTGCTTTGATTCGTCCATTCGATCCCCTTAGCTCCCCAGCCACGCGAACGCCCGCGGGAAGACGACGCTGATTCCGAAGAGCACGCCGGCGGCCGTGAGCAACACGACAACTCCCGCCGCAAGCACATTAGCCCACCGCGGGCTGCGCACGTCGCCCATGATTTGCGGGTCGTTGACCAGCAGATAAAGGAACACCAGCGCCGGCGGCATGGCGAGAACTGCAACCACATTCACGACAAGCACCACGAAGGTGAGCGGCAGGTTCGGAATCAGAACGATGGCCGCCGCCGCCGCGGCACAAAAACAGAGCACGAAGTAAAACGACTTGCCCTGATTCACCGGGAGATTCAGGCTGTGTGGCTGGCGCGCAACCTCGCCGAATGCGTAGGCCGACGATGTGGAAATGGTGATCGACGCAACAATGCCGGCTTCGATCATCCCCAGCGCAAACAGCGACGAACCGATGTGCCCCACGATCGGCTCCAGCGCCTGCGCGAACTGCGCCGCCGCGAAATTGGCCGCCCCAATGTGGCCAAAGAGCGGCGCGGTGGCGATGATTGCGCCGAGCGCAGCCAGTGCGGCCAGCCCCGCGCCCAGCACTGTGTCGATGCGCCCGAATCGAATGTCTTTCGTCGTCAGGCCCTTGTCCACAGTGGCGCTCTGCTGGAAGAAAAGCATCCACGGTGTGACGGTGGCGCCGATGTCGGAGAGCAGGATCAGCAAAGTCTCCTGGCTCGCGTGAGGCATAGGCGTCCATGTGAGCATTGCGTGGCCAATCGCGCCCCATTGCGGGTGAGCCATCAGAGCAATGGGCACGAAGACCAGGTTGCATGCGGCGGCTGCCAGGGTCACGCGCTCCCACGTCCAGTAGCGGTGGCTCAGCAGCGCGGAAAAGAGCACCACGAGCGCCACCAGAACCGCGGCCCACGGCGGCACGCCGAAGTAGCCGAACCCGGCGCGGATAGCAATGAACTCGGTGACCAGCGTGAGAAAGTTCCCTAAGCTGAGATCGATCATCGAGAACCAGCCCCAGAAGGGGCCGAACCGCTCGAAGATCAGCTCTGCGTGGCCGCGATGAGTGGCCGCGCCCAGCCGAACCGTCATCTCCTGAACCACCAGCGCCATCACAAAAGTGAGCGCCACGAATGGAAGGAAAAAGCCGATGCCGAACTTCGCGCCCGTCGCGGCATAGGAAAGCATGCTCGGGCCGTCGTTCTCACCCAGCATGACAAGGATGCCCGGCCCCACCAGCAGCCAAAGGAGCGACACGTGCGCGCGCAATCCCGGCGAGCGTCGTGCCGCGCTCACGCGCGAGCGGTCGTAAGCGCGATCCATGTCCTCATGCGTGACGACCACTTCGTCGACTGCGATGGGAGGGTCTGGACCGATTTTTGTGCTGGCATTCATCGGCCTGGCATTCCTCGGCAACTCTGGGTGCGGAATTCTTTTCGGTTTACGTGAACATTTGCAGAACGGACCAACGCGAACGCGGTGCATGCTCCATTGGCTCCGCCGGAGAGAACTCGGGCAGCGCGCAACCGTCACAGTGCGGCATTCGCTTGAGAGGCCGCGAGCACCCCTCAACTCCAGTATGCCACAGTTTGTTAAGTATGGTTAATCTTTTCTTTTAGATTAAATTACGATGAACGTTCCGGACGTAACCAAACCGCCTCGGCGGCCGGACGGCCGAGAATGGTGCTTCCTGTAGGCAGGTCAATCAAAACAGTTTGGTCGTAATTTTGGCTCGTAACGCGGAGACTCTTGCCGGGCCCGACGCCCGCGGCATGCAGAAACTCGAGCAGCTTGGGATCGCGCTCCTGGAGGCTGATGACGGTGTAGCGCTTGCCTGCGGCGGCCTGGGAGAGCTGCATTTCGCCCCTCTTTTTCCTTTCGGCCGGGTTGAGTGGAAGAACGGAGTTCCCGTGCGGGCAGGCGCCGCCCTCGCCCAGCTTCTCTTTGAGCTTGGCTTCGAAGGCCGGCGAAACCGCGTGCTCCAGCCGCTCGGCTTCCTCGTGAATCTCGTGCCACTCCATGCCGAAGACCTCGCTCAACATGCGCTCAATTAGATGGTGCCGCAGCGCGGTGTGGTAAGCCATCTCGCGGCCAGCCGCTGTGAGGCGCACAATGCCGTCATCGCCCACCTTGACGCAGCCATCGCGTTTGAGCCGCTTAAGCGCCATGGTGACGGCGGGCGCGGAGACTTCAAGCCAATGCGCGAGCATTGCGGGAATCACCTGGCGGCCTTCGGCCTCGGCTTCAAGAATGGCCTTGAGGTAGTTCTCTTTCGAAACGTGGAT
This sequence comes from Occallatibacter sp., assembly GCA_049518955.1. GTDB lineage: Bacteria > Acidobacteriota > Terriglobia > Terriglobales > Acidobacteriaceae > Telmatobacter. Next base: position 56,298 of record JBEKRG010000003.1, on the reverse strand, counting down.
CGAATCTTTCATGGCTTAGCTGGAGTTCAGTTTAACCGGTAGCAATCGATGGATGGTGCGCAATGAGCGCGGTGACCGGTTCGGCAAGTATGATGCACAGTTAATCAGATTATCGGGGTCCGCCGACTCTGTCGGGAACCGGGTGCCCGCCCACGCGGCGCATTTCCTTGTAACGAGGGCACGGCAGGAGAACCCGCGCAGCGCATGGGCCGCAGGCTGAAATCATTTTCCCACGGGTGTCGCTGGGGGCCATTATCAGTTCCGAGAGCGTGGACGCGATTTTTCCCTTGCCTGATCTTCCGCCCCAGGCGCAAGATGCTGCCCAGACCTTGACTCACGTCCCCGGAGATCCGCCATGTACACCAGCGTCCGGGCGCTCTGCGCCTCCCTGCTTGCGGTCGCTCCCCTCGGAACGGCCCAGTCCTGGACCCCGCCCGCCCCTCCCGAGCCTCGCTACGCTATCGTCATCGGCAACGCCGATTACCAGGACACCAGTCTCTGGCCGAAGCTGCCCTCCGCCATCCTCGATCAGGCAATGCAAATGGCCTCAACTCTGCGTGTTCTCGGTTTTAGCGTCTATGGTGGAGGGCCGCTGCTCAACCAGAACATCGGAGCCATGCGGCAGGCGCTGAAAGGGTTCATCGACGAGGTGCCCTCCGGCGCGCTCGTCTGGGTTTTCTACAGCGGCCACGGCGTCGAGGGTCTTTTGGTACCCGTCGACGCAGCGACCGGCGACTCCATGGGCTCGTGCTGCATTGTGCTCAAGACCGACATCCTCGATCGCCTCGAAGCTCGCCACGCCAAAGCCGCCGTCGTGGTGGTGAACGCTTGCCGTTCTTCCGCAGATGCCGTCCCCGGCGCGAGTAATTATCCCATGCCCGAACCGGGCCGGAACGAATACCTCGCCTTCTCCACACGCTCCGGCGAACTGGCCCACGCCACCAGCACCTATGTCCCTGACCTGCTCGCCGCTATGAGTCGCCAGGGCGCCGCCGGTCAGGTCTGGAACGTAGAAGCCATCTTCAGCACAGTCAATGACGACGCCAGAAACGGAGATCCCCCAGCCGATCCGGTCACCTTCGGCACCGTTCCCCCTTACACCTATCTCATCCCGCCGGACAGTCCCATTCAGTACATTGACTTTCACGAGGCCGTGAACGCCGGGCCGGATTTCATTGCTCAGCCCGGGCAGCAGGACGTCCCGGCCGCACCCTACCTCGCCAAATACGGCATCACCATCGACAACGTCACGTCCGGAACGCACATTGGCCTCATGAAGCCAGGCGTTGTCTATTCGGGATTTTCAGAGAACGGCGCAGCCATCATCCTCCATCAGGACGGAGACACCTGCAATCAGGTGGAATCCGTGTCATACACGCTGCACTTCTCGCCGCCGCTCAAGCAGTTCGCCTTTTCGCGCGTCCGCCTGCTTGCCGAGAGCCGCAACGGCATCACCCATCCCTCCTGGGAGGCGCACGCCTTCGACCCGAATGGCCGGGAAATACCTCAGGACAAGCCCGTCGGAGAGGATCTCATCCGCTACATCCCGCCCTTCCCTGCAGAAAAGGGCGCAGTCCCCGAAAACACCTTCACCATGCACGGACCCTACATCGCCAGCGTCACCTTCACCTCGTCCAACCGGCTCGACGGACGGCCCTTCGCCGCCTTCTGCTCCATTCAGATCAGCAGCATGGGACTGGTGCGCGGACCCGCCGTGTCTATGGGCCCTGATGGTCGGAGTCTGGCGTCGGTGGCTTGGTAGGCTGGACGGCGGTCCCTGGGGACGCTATCGGTGTATCCGGAGATAGATCAACATTCGATGTGGGCCACTCGGGCCACTTGTAGCCCTCTACCCGGCTGATCAGGTTCAGCTTTTTGGTGTCGGCGGCCGGGGGCTTCAGCGTGATTCCAAGGAAGGCGTCGAGAAGCCTCTTGCCCACCGGCAGCAGAACCGAGAGCGGCGTCGCGCCCATATGGTCCTGGGACTGCGCGGCGCGCTGCGTCTCCACATATTGCTGGAAGGTTGCCCCGGCGTGGTATGCGTCGTTCGCATGCTTCATCGCCTCACTCTCGTTCTTGCCCCCGATGTCGATCCCAGTGGCAATGTCGTCGATGAAGGCGTTGTACTGCGCGCGGGCCTCACTATAGAGCAGCCACGCCTGCTCCCGCGCCGACGGATCTTTGATCTCGCGCGCGAGCTGAACATACTGCTTGGCGTTATCCCTCTGGACCGACAGGCCATGAATCGCTTCGTCAACAGAGGGGATGGTGGCCCGAGTCTGACTGGCAGGTGTTTGAGCGCGGCAGGTGAACCAGGCAAGCGCCAACACCGCAGCCAAGGCCCGAGGCAACATGTGAACCTCCACGGGGGAGAAATTTTAGGTGGAAGCATAATCGTGCAAACAAGGTCCCGTCAATGAAAACCGCTGTCGCCAAGTGCCAAGGCATAGCCTGTTTGGCCGAGCATTTTTCCCCTTTAAGTCGGAGCCCTGGCGATCAGCAACGATTGGAACCCGGGGACAGACGGGACGTTCTCTATCGTCACAAAGAACACACTAAGACCCGCCCCTGATTTCCGCTGTCAATAGTCAACCTCCGACAAAACGAGTTCGCCCATGCACTAAACCCTTCCCCCTCCATCCCTTACGCTCTGCAAATAAATCTGCCCAAGTTTGCCGATTAATTCGCCGAAATCGCTAGCCTTGAAGATGAAAGGGGATTCTTCATGGCATACAAAGCCATTACCGCAATCACGACCGCAGCCGTGCCTCAAACCCCTTCTAATGACTCCGGCAAACAGGTCATCGACATTGGTATGAGCGCGTGGAACTGCGCCCATAACGAGCAAGCTGAAGATGAGGACTCATCGGATCGGGACTGCGAAAAGGCCGGCAAGAAAGCCTATCTCGAGGCCATGCCTTCGCTTTCCGGCTACAGGAACATCTGCGACTTCATCGCCTGCATTAACTACGCTTCCATGACGGGCGTCGTCACGCACAATGAAGCCACGCATTGCCTGGCCGACGCTCGGATTGCTTTGTCCACTATCTACCACAATCCGAACCACATCCACGAGCGCAAGCGGGAAAAATCCGAAAAGAAGAAAAAGATATAAGAAAATATTTAGTATGTTTCGCTGAATTTTCGCCACTTAACTCGTTTAGAATCAACCAACCATTCTCAGAATTGTCGAAAAGATGCACCTAATTGTGCCGCATTTATGCCAAACAACTCCTTTGGAATCAACGCGCGACCTGCTCTTTTGCAACCGGTGCATTTTCACTCTTTAACTGCTTCATTTCATGAATCTTGTTTCACTTCTTCACCGAGGACACCCGACGGGGTCGAGATCGGGAAGAACAACTGCGGATCTCTCGACCTACCCGCTTGCGGCGAGGGAAGAAGAACCGACGAACGAGGTGCTGCGCGTACCGATGGAGGAGATGACGGAAAAGATGGGGATCGTGGAGTCGGCCATCCTCCAACTGGAAAAGCGGGAAGGGACGGGGTCGATCACGCTGCGGTCGCTGGGTCGGTGCCCTCAAGGGGAAGATCGGATTAGCCTGCGGCCAGATATCTCCGCATCCAGTCGATGACCAGGCCACGCATTTCTGGAGTTTCTTCGTGGGTGCAATCGAATAGCTCGATGCGGCAATCCTCCTGGTGGCCGTACCGACCGTAAAGCGGCAATAGATTATCGCGAATCTTCTCGACCCCGGCGGGCGGCGTGAGAGGATCCTTGCGACCGTTGACGCTGAGATGAGGCCGCGGGACGATCAACTCGTTGATCGCGGTGGTGTCGAATTCCTTCAACAGCGATGGAACGTAATAGAAAATGCTGTGGCCGCTGAGGTTGTGCGCGGCGATGAGCGAATCGAAATCGGTGAGGCAACAAAGATCGATGGCCAATCTGACGCGGGGATCGAGCGCGGCGAGCCACCAGGTCTTGGTGGATCCCATCGACATTCCTGTCGCGCCGAGCCTTTGCGGATCCACTTCCGGGCGGGATGCGAGGTAAGAGAGGGCCCCGAGCTCGTCGAACATCATCATGCCCCAGAGCACCTGGCCGCGCCAGAGCATGAGCTTGAAGGCGTCTTCCTCTCCGCGGTGGCCGTCGGTGTCGTGCTGGCGCTCACCAAAGCACCAGCTATCGATGGCCAGCGTGACGATTCCCATTTCCGCAAAAACGGGAGCGTAGGCGGGTTGAACGCTGGTTCCTTTGAGCAGCTGTTCCTTACCCAGGTCATACATTCCTGCGTGCCAGTGAATGAAGAGAGCGCCGGGCGCGGGGTGCTGCAGCACCTTGGGAATCAAGAGGAGGGCGGGAACCGGTTCGATCCCATTCAGGTCGAGGACAAGCCGTTCGAGGGTGTAGCCGTCGTGCTCTTCAGTGCGGACAAGTTTGGGCGGCCTGGGTTCATGCTGCCAGGGCAGATCGCCAAGGAGGTCCCAGAGATCGGCGCGCCGGCGCTGCTGGTATGCGGAGAACGCGGTTTCCGTTTCGGCGACCAGGTTGCTGGCGACGGAATTCAGGCCGAGGGAGATGCCGCCCAAAAGCGCGGATTGAGATACAAATTGGCGGCGGGTTGTGGTTTTTTGCCCGGAGACTATCATGGCAGTTCATTCTATACAGTGCCCTCGACGCAAAGCTGCGCGCGGGATCTCCGGGCCTGAAGGCCCCTGGTCCCTCCGTTTGTTTGCCCGCCCTATTTCACGCGGACGTTAGGCTCGACGGAGAGGCCGGGCCGAAGTTGGTGGTTCGGGTCCTCGTGGGCCAGATCGGTGAAGTCGATACGCACGGGAAGACGCTGGACGACTTTGACGTAGTTGCCGGTAGCGTTCTCCGGCGGGAAGAGCGAAAGGACCGAGCCGGTGGCTCCGCCGATCTGCGTGACGCGGCCGCTATAGTCCTTGCCGGTGGCGTCGACATGGATTTTGACCGCCTGGCCAGCCGCCATGTGCTTGAGCTGCGTCTCCTTGAAGTTGGCGGTGATCCAGATGTCCTGAAGCGAGACCAGGGTGAGTAGGTTCTGGCCGGGGGAGACATTCTGGTCGATTTCGACGCTCTTGCGGGTGATGATGCCGTCGGCGGGAGCGACGATCTTGCAGTAACTCAAATTGAGTTTGGCCTGATCGAGCTGCGCCTGAGCCTGCTGGACCTGGGCCTCGGCCTGCCTGGCTTTCGCATCCTGAGCGGCGACCTGCTGCGGTCCGGTCTCGGCATACTTCAGTTGCGCCTGTGCCTGCAATTCCCGCTCGTGGGCAACGCGCACGCCGTCTGCGGCGGCTTGCTCATTGGCGAGCGCGTCGGCCAGTGCGGCTTTAGCGGCATCGGCGGCGGCAACAGCGGCGTCGAATTGCTGCTTGCTGATCACGTCTTTCTCGACGAGCGGTTTGTAGCGCTCAAGGTCGGACTGCGCCTTGGTGTTGTTGGCCGCAGCCTGGGCTACCATGGCGTGCGCCGCCTCGAGTTGCCTCTCAGCCTGCGCCACTGCTGCCTGCGTGCCGCTGACATCGTGGCCTGCCGAGCTCAAATTGGATCCTGTATTCACCGTGGTGATGGGCACATTGACGCTAGCAACGGCGGCATTGGCTTTGGCGCTGGCCAGCGCTGCCTCAGCGTTCTCGACGGCAACTTGATAGTCGCTCGGGTCAAGCTCGACGATGGGATCGCCAGCCTTCACGGTCTGGTTCTCTTCCACATCGACCTTGAGGACCTGGCCGCCAACGCGGGCGCTGACCTGGATGAGGTGGCCGTTGACCTGCGCATCGTCAGTATCCTCACTGAAGGTGGAGTGCCACCAAATGGCTAGGGCAACGACGACCACCACCGCGATGCCGACAATGATGATGCCCCTGCGGCGGGAGCGCGGCGCTTCAATCTCAGTCTCCGCTGCCGACGAGTTCGGGTCAGGTGTTGGGGTTGGGTCGGGCACGTTCACTTCCCTCCTAGATACTTCTGGTAATTCTGGCCGTCTCCGAGCGCGCGGGCCAGGCTGAGCTTGGCAACATTATCGCGGTAGAGGCTGACCACATATTGACTATCAGCCTGGGCGACGGATTGCTGCGCCTGGCTAACCGCGAGGTTGTCGCTGACGCCGTTGGCGTAGCGCTCCTGCGCTTCCTTGAGAGCTTCGCCGGCGAGGTCCACGCTGGACCGTGCGACTTCGACTTGCTGCTGTGCCGATGCAATGTCAAGAAGCGCATCGCGAACGTCAGCTTCAACCTGGGCATTTTTGTCGCTCAACTCGGCTTTCGCTGTATCGAGTTGTGCCTGCGCCTGCTGGGTCTGGCCGCGCAGGGCAAATTCCTCAAATAGAGGAACGCTCAGCGAGGCGGTCGCATCCACAGTGCCGTGCGAGTGGGCAAGCGTGGTGCCGATGTCACCGTAGTCGGCGTCGGCGGCGACAACCGGAAAACGCGCGGCGGTGGCTGCTTTGCGCTGGTCAGCCGCGGCCGCAGTTTCTTCAACGAGCGCGGCCAGATCCTTGCGGTTTGCCTTTGCCTGCTGGATGAGTGCGCCGGCATCGAGCTGATCGAACGGGGCGTAGGGCGCAGTGTCGGTCAAGTTGAAACTCTGCGCCAGAGGCAGACCGATGGTGCGCGCGAGCGCGAGCTTGTCTTTTTCGAGCGAGTCCTGCGTGGCGATCAACTGCTGCTCGAGAGATTGGTAATCGACGCGGGCACGCAGCTCATCGAGGAGCGGCGCCGTTCCTTCCTGGTGATTGTCTGCGGCCTGATCGAGCGAGACTTTTGCAGTGGAAACCTGCGCTTGAACGCTGCTGACGTTGGTCTGGTCGGCGAGCACAAGCAGATACGCATTGCCAACGGTCAACATGACCATATCGCGCGCGTCTTCGGCCGATAACTGCGCAGCGGCAAAGTTGTGCCGGGCAGCGAGGTAGTTGTGCAGCGACTGTAGATCGACCACGGACCAACTGAGCGAGGCGCGTACGTCGGTATAGCCGAACGGCCCGATGATCTTGGGGAAGCCCGGGATGCGAAGGCCTTCGGCAGGAAGATCGACTTGTGATGCTGTTTCCTTGGCGGTGAAGTCGATGCCCGGAAGCAGCGATTGCAACTGGCTCAAACGCGCGGCGCGGGCTCCCGCCGTTTGCGTGGCGCTGAGAATCATTCCCAGATTTGTCTGCAAGCCGCGCTGAATGGCATCGTCAAGCGAGAGATCGATGGGTTGCGCGGACGCGTTGCCCTTGCTCACGCTGCCCTGAAAATCCGTCGCCGTCGGCGGCGAAGGCAGAGTCGGCGGCGGAATGACCGACGACTGTGCGATCGCGCCCGGGCCTGAAAGACAAGCGCCGACCAAAACGGCCGCGGCACAGAAACGGATTAGGGTTTTGATGGATTTCTTTGGCAATTTGGACCTTGCTCGGCAACGGGCTTCAGAGCGGCGGATGTGTGCGCCTGAAAATGGCCATCCTACAACAAATGGATGCGGCTGAAGGCCAGCGCGGTTCTTAAATCTAGTGTATCGAATGCGGGCTTTAGGTGGCGTGCTCGCGGGTGAGTTGGGACGGATCTACTGCGAGCGACGTGGCCAGCCGGGTTCAATATGTTCCCGGCTGGCGGTAGGGCGACGCGGCGGCGTAGCGGCGCTCCTGGCCGCGCGGGTCTTGTTCAATGTGGGGCGAGCGGTCCCAGATCATCGTGTTGCGCGCATTGAGGTCGTAGTCCGGCCATAGCGGAAGACCGGGATGATTGGGATTGCCGGTGGCGGCGTAGTGAATCAACATTCCAGACATGATGTCAGCGAGGGGCTGTGCGGCGGCGAGGTCTTCAGGCGAAGAGCCGATCTGGCCGGGTGCAGCAGAAAGATTGTCGAACATGAAGGGAATGTCGATGGTGTGGACGGCACGCGCGCCAGGAGCGTCGCGATGCCAGTTCATTTGATAGACCCAGGTGTGAGGCTGGCTGACGGGATCGGCGACGCGGCGATCGGCCTCAAGCACCTGGCCGGGCCACGCGCGGAAGGCCGTAGCGGCCGCGATCACGACATCGATCGGCGATCTATCGGGATAGATGGTGCGGTATTTGGCGATGACTTCTTCAGCGGAGTAGGGCCCAAGATAAATGGCGACTCCGTTGCGAAGCGCCGCGGGCGCATCGTCCCAGGTGAGCGTGCCGCGAACGGGGACGGCTGTTTCGTCGTGCGTGTTGCCGAGAATCATGGGCACTGCGGCAGAGAGCGGCGGCGCATCGGGGGTAAACGGATCGCGCGAAAGGACGACGCCATCTACGACGGGGAGCCAGTCGGAGCTGATTGCCGCGGCAGCGGCCTGATCTTCTCCCACGACATGGTTTTTAGGTCGGCAAGATTGGCCGGAGTGATGGCGAGTTTGCCGAGGATCAGCTCGGTGCGCCTGGAGGCGATGCTGATCGACGCGCCTTTGACCTGCTGGCCGCTCATGGTCATGACGCGATGGAAAAGGCCGTGCGCGGAAGGCATGGCCATGAGCGTCGCGCACTTTGCACCGCCACCGGATTGTCCAAAAATCAAGACGCGAGACGCGTCGCCGCCAAACTCGGTGATGTTTTCGCGGACCCACTTGAGGGCGAGCACGAGGTCGAGCATACCGACATTGCCGGAGTCGGGAAATTGTTTGGGATCGATGGCGCCGAGATAGAGAAAACCGAAGGCATTGAGGCGGTGGTTGACGGTGACGACGACAACGTCGCCGCGATGGCATAAACGCTTGCCGTCATAGAGCGCGCTGTTGACGGAGCCATTGTTGTACGCGCCGCCGTGAAAGTAGACGAGCACCGGGCGCTTGCGATGATCGCGCAACGCAGGAGTGAAGACGTTGAGATGGAGGCAATCCTCGCTTTGCACGCCGCTTTCTGGGGCGACTCGCGACGGAGCGCCGGCGATGGCGGATCCCGCCGAACCAAGACTCGGCGCGGAGCCGATCGCTTCGAGGCCGCGCAGTACTGTGAGTTGCGGAGCGCGCGTGGTGAAGGCCTCGCAAGCTTTGACGCCGGTCCAGGGAGTGGGAGGTAAGGGCGCCTGAAAACGGACGGGAGCAGTGTTTGCGCCGTAAGGGACGCTGCGGAAAACTTTGATGCCGTCTTCGAGAGTGCCGCCGATGAGGCCGTAGCGCGTCTTGGCGACGGGAGTTGAATTCGCCGCGACTTCCTGCGGCGTGAGCAGGCCGGCCAGAGCAGACAGGTGGCGACCCGCAGCGGCGGCGACTACTGCGGATCCGGCGGAACTCAAGACGGTGCGGCGATTGACGGGATTCATGAGCTAGCCTCGACGGACGGACCAAGGCGGTCAGACCATTTTAATCAAGCAGTGGTTGGAAGGGATCGATGAGGGGCCTTGGCGGTCGCCCGTTTCCGGCACTCCCAGTGCTTTTCTTCTCTGTTTAACGACGCCGAGGGGTTGCGTCCTGTATGGATGGCTTTGTGGGGCTCGTGGACCTCAGGTTGAGCTATGCCTTCGCGCGACTCAAGATGGAACATCGGAAAGAGTCCCCATGCGCAGGAGGCGGGGCTCGACTGACGTCGCGCGGTGAAACGCGGTAGACTTCAGGACACGGCAAATCGGACCGGAAAATGGCCAGAAGTACACCAAAAATCAAGCTTTTCAACGGGCGGGACCACTCCTGGATGCAGTTCAATCGGCGTGTCCTGGAGGAGGCGGAAGACGCGGCCAACCCGTTGCTGGAGCGCGTGAAGTTCCTGGCCATTACAGGGTCGAATCTCGACGAATACGTCGAAGTTCGGCAGGCCGGCTTGATGCAGCGCATCGAAGACGGCTACCGCGAGCCGGGCTACGACGGCCTGCGGCCCGAACAGTCGCTTGAAGTTCTCACCACCGAGATTCACAGCTTTGTGGCCGCGCAATACCACTGCTGGAACAAGCAGCTCTTGCCGGAGTTGCGCAAGCAGAAGATCCGTCTGCTCGCCTGGGACGAGCTCAGCGAGCACGCACGGGAATTTGCGCGCGGATACTTCCAACGCGAAGTCGATCCGTTGCTGACGCCGATTTCGATCGACCCTGCGCACCCGTTTCCCCGCGTGCTGAACAAGGCGCTATGCCTGGCGCTGCTGCTACGCGCAAAACGGCGCAGCTCCGGGCCGCAAGTGCTGGGAGTGGTGACGGTGCCGCGCGCCCTGGCACGTTTTGTCCGCCTGCCCGGGGACCATGACCACTACGACTATCTGCTGTTGCAGGACCTGATCGAACAGCATCTTGGCGGCATGTACCGCGGGTACGAAGTCCTGGCATCCGCGGCGTTCCGCGTGACGCGCAACTCGAACCTCTACTTCGAAGAGGAAGAAGCGCGATCACTTCTCGAAACCATCCGCGTGGAACTGCACAACCGACGCAAGGGCGATGCGGTGCGGCTGGAGATCGAAAGCGACGCCGATTCAGAGATCGTCGAGCGGCTGCGCGTGAACTTCGAGCTGGAAGAGGACCAGGTGTTTCGCTGCGAAGGTCCAGTTAATCTGTCGCGCCTGATGTTCTTTTACGGCGATGTGCAGCGGCCCGACCTGAAGTTTCAGCCGTTCACGCCAAAGGCGCTGCTGTTGAGCCGCAAGTCAACCGGACTCTTCGACGAGCTGCGGCATCGCGATATTTTGCTGCATCATCCCTACGATTCTTACGATCCGATCGTTGACTTCATCCAGCAGGGCGCGCAGGACCCTGCCGTGGTGACGATGAAGCAGACGCTCTACCGCACCAGCCACGATTCGCCGATGTTCCAGGCGCTGACTGAGGCTGGCGCGAGCAAGGAAGCCACGGTAGTGGTGGAGCTGATGGCGCGTTTCGACGAGGCCTCGAACATACGCTGGGCACGCAGCATGGAAGACGCGGGCGTGCAAGTCTTTCACGGTGTAGTAGGCCTGAAGACGCACTGCAAGCTGGCGATGCTGGTGCGCCACGACGAGGACGGCGCGACACGCCGTTACTGCCACCTGGGCACGGGCAATTACAACCCCGATACCGCGCGTTTCTACACCGACTTGAGCCTGTTGACCAGTGACCCGCAGATTGGCGAGCGTGTGCACATGGTGTTCAACTACCTGACCGCTCACGCCGAGGTGGACGACTATAGCCCGCTGCTGGTGGCGCCTCTGACAATGGCGGAAAGTTTCCTGCGACTCATCCGACGCGAACAGGAGCACGCGCAGGCGGGGCGGCCAGCGCACATTGTGGCCAAGATGAACGCGTTGCTCGAGCCCTCGATTATCCAGGCGCTCTACCAGGCATCGCAAGCCGGCGTGGAGATCGATCTGATTATTCGCGGGCTGTCAATTCTGCGGCCGGGCGTTAAAGGCCTGTCGGAACGGATCCGCGTGCGGTCGATCGTCGGCCGATTCCTGGAGCACTCACGCATCTATCACTTTGCGAACGGCGGCAGCGACGAAATCTACATCGGCTCGGCCGATTGGATGCCGCGCAATTTGTTCGAGCGCTGCGAGGTGGTGTTCCCGGTCCGCGATCCAGCGGTGCTGGCGCGCATCCACGGGGAAATTCTGCCGGCCTACATGGCCGATACCGTAAAAGCGCGGATCCAGCAGTCCGACGGCATCTACGTGCGAGCCAGCAAGCTGTTGAAGGACGCCCAGCCCTTCTCGGCGCAGATATTCCTGATGCAACTGGCAGAAGGAAAGACGGATTTAGACGCGATTCCCGCGACGGACACCAAGCCTCGCGCGAAATCCGCGGCGAAGGCTGAGACAGCGGCTGACTGAAATTGATAACAGGCTCTAGAGCGCGGTTTGCTCCGCGACGACGTGGATTCCAATCTGCCTGTATTGAAATTCCAAAGTCCAGTTGCTGGGCGCCGACTCAGGCCTGAACTTCCAGTGGCGGGCAGCCTCGAGCGATTTACCGGCAAAATACTTGCTCGGACCCGTCGATTGGAGCGTAGCGCCGGTGACGCTGCCGTCTGCGCCGACCGTTAATTGGACCGACACCCTGAGGGTTCCGTTGATGGTCTTCATCGCGCTGGGCACAATGTCAGGGAGAATCTGGTTCACGATCGCCGGGTTTATGGTTGTCGCGGTGGGCGCGGCAGTCTGTTCGGCTTGAGGTTGGGGTTGAGGCTGCGTCGGTGTCTGTTGCGACGGTGCGGCGCCCGGGACAGGTGCAGATGCCGTTACAGGTTTTTGAAGCTGAGGCGGAGGAGAATTTGAGTCCGGCGCAGTTGACTGGGATGGAGCCGGAGCTTCCTCTGACGTCGTAGGCGGGTTGGATTGCACTTGGGTCGGTGTGGGGGATGGAGTCGGCGTTGCAGTTGGCGCGGTTTGAGCTTGCTGGGAGGGCGCATTCGGCTCGCGATGCGAGAGCCAGATTCCCACCGCAGTGAGCAAAACCGCCGTGAGGGCAAACCACAGCGAGATGCGGCGTTTCGCAGGCGGAGTTTTGGCCGGCTTCGCTACCGGGTCCGGAGATAATTTTGCCGGCTCAAGACGCGCGGTGATTTCACTTATGGTGATGCGACGGGCAGGATCGGAGCGCAGGCACCTCCGCGCGAAGGAAGCGAAAGGCTCGGGCATCGACTGGGGCACGGTTGGGTCGGCGGCTTTGGCGCGATTCCAATCCGGCGGGTACTTGGTAAGGACTTCAACAAGAGTGGCGCCGAGAGACCAAATATCCGAGGCAGGTACAATCAACCCGTTTTCGGTCTCCGGCGCATCGCAGACGGTTCTCGTCGGCCTGGATATAACGGCTGCGCCGACGGGACAAACGCCATAGGTGGTGAGCTTGAGATTGTCGCCGACTGCCATGATGTTCGAGGGGTTGAGACGGCCGTGGACGAGACCCTTGGCGTGCAAATAAGTGAGCGCGGCAAGGGCCGGGCCGAGCATGTCGCGAGTCTCGTCCGGCGAGAGCGGACGCTCGCGGAGAATCTCGGCGAGAACTTCGTCGGCATATTCTGTGACGACGTAGATGCAGGGAACGCCTTCAATTTCGCAGCGGCCGTGTGTATAGACCTTCATGAGATTCGGATGGGAAAGTCTGGCTGCAGTTTCCCATGCGGCGGCGCGAGCGGCGGCATCCTGATCATCTTCGGGGATTAGTTTGATGACGGCTTTTTGCGAATGCTCGCTCCATTCACTGAGGAACACACCGGTCGCTTGAGAGCCGCCAAGCCATTGAAGGAGGGGAAACCTCCCGGCTGCAAAACTCCCAACCCAGTCGCGGCTGATTGCCGCTCGACTCATGGTTTCGATCATACGACCAGACCTCTGGGAACATCTTAGCGTTGAAACTAAAGATTCAAACCTAGTTAACCCTCACTTTAGTAAGGGGTCGAGAGCGTGAGGACCTTAGGTCCTTTGCCGTTTGTTTTCCCAAGTGCTGAACTGGCCGGCAGAATAGTGGGTGAACGAGGGGGATGGCTGGGGTGCGAAAGGCTGGTCCGAGGGTTGCTCGACGAGGCTCGGGTTGCCGACCCTCCTAAAATTGAAGCAGTGCCGTTTGCCCTCGCTCAGTTGCCGGCTCGGAACAGGACTGATGCTTGGACTGCGTACCGACGCACGAACACAAGCCGACTCGCTGATGCTCCGCGTCCAGTGGCCTTCTGGCATCTGGCCAGCCTGGATGCTCCCACCGTCGCCGTGGTCTGGTCGCTGGCGTTCTCATGGACTGGCCGGGTTCATCTCACAGGCCGCGTATTGCTGGTTCTAGCGCTGACGGTCTGGTGCGCCTATGTCTGCGATCGAATTCTCGATGCGAGGGTACTCGACGCTCGCGCCGGGCTCCAATTCTCGACGGGGTCGAATCGGTCCGCGCTGCGTGAACGCCACTTTTTTCATTGGCGGCATCGGAGGTTGCTGGCGCCGCTAGCCGCGGCAGGCGGGTGCGTTGCCGGAGTGATGGCAATGACATTCCTGGCATCCTTTGTGCGCGAGCGAGGTTTGGTTCTGGGAGCCGCAGCGCTGGTTTACTTTTCGGGCGTTCACGCGGCACCCCAGCGGTGGCGAAGACGACTCTCGCTACCAAGGCCGGTCAGCAAAGAGTTGCTGGTTGCAGTGTTGTTCACAGCGGGCTGCATTGTGCCTGCATGGTCGAGCTTTCTTGCTCCGGGGGCACAGGAATCTTCCCGCTTGTGGCTCTGGACTCCTGCTATCTACTTCGCCGCGCTCGCGTGGCTCAATTGTTGGTGCATCGCCAGGTGGGAATCTGGTGGAGAAGGCGGCCACGGACGATTCGAGCGGGTGGGTCGACGACACCTTGAGCGCATGGGGAAGGGAACGAATCTCTTCGCAGCTCTTGCGGTTGCATTTGCGGGTCTGCTGCTGGCGGTGATTGCGAGCGCATCGCACCCACGGTCGGCCGCGCTGCTCGGGGCGGGTACGGCAAGCGCGCTGCTGCTGGGGCTGCTTGACCGGATGCGAAAGCACTTGACGCCGCTTGCTCTGCGTGCCGGCGCCGACCTGGTCCTGCTGACACCTGTCCTGCTTTTTCTGCGATGAATACGACGGCCAATTCGGAATTCATTGGGCCTGAATCCACGGAATTTAAGGCAAAGCCGAAAACGCCGAACTTCGATCGTCTGGCGAAGCATTACCGCTGGATGGAACTTTTCACTTTCGGGCCGCTTCTCGCGCGTTGCCGCGACGCGTTTCTGCCTGAGCTTGCGACGGCCCGGCGTGCGCTTGTCCTCGGCGACGGCGATGGGCGGTTTACTGCGGAGTTCCTCCAAATGAATTCTCAGGTTCAAATCGATGCGGTGGACGCGAGTCCCGCAATGCTCGATACTTTGATGCTCCGTGTCGGAGCGAATGCGGGCCGGGTTTCTGTTCATTGCGCCGACGTGCGCGAATGGCAGCCTGAGAATACGCAGTACGATCTGGTGGTCACGCATTTCTTTCTCGATTGCCTTACAACGGAAGAGTGTTACGGACTTGCAGCGAGGTTGCACGACGCAGTCACACCTTCGGCCGTGTGGATTATCTCGGAGTTTGCAGTTCCGGAGGGATGGTTCGGTCGGATCGTCGCGGGTCCGCTGGTCTGGCTGCTCTATCGGGCGTTTGGTGTGCTCACTGGACTTAGAATCCGCAGCCTGCCTGACCATCACGCTGCCTTGCGCGACTCCGGCTTTGCGCTGGCGCGGCAACGCTCCCGACTGCGCGGAACACTTGCGAGCGAGATGTGGCGCAGCAAGACGTAGACTGGGGGGCGTAGAATGGCGCTGACTTTAAATTCGTATTTCTCGACGATTGAACCCCAAGGAATCCCCTCATGAAAAAGAAAGCTCTCGCAGTTCTGTTGTGCCTTTTCACGTGCTCTTGTGGCGCGGCGCTGGCCCAGAAACAAACCTATCCGTTCAACGATCCAACGTTGCCGTCGGAAAAGCGGATCGACAATCTGCTTTCTCTAATGACGATCGACGAAAAGATTGACTGTCTGGGTACGAATACGGGTGTACCGCGGCTGGGCGTGATGAACTACGGAAACTCCGAGGGGATTCACGGAGTGGTGCAACGGCAGGCTCGAGGCACGCGCCAGCCGATCACCACGACGCAGTTTCCGCAACCGCCGGGGATGGGCGCGTCATGGGATCCGGACCTGGTGCGAGAAGCGGCGGGCGTGGAAGGCTACGAGGCGCGATTCATTACGCAGACGGCGAAGTACGACCGGCAGATCCTGATGCTGTGGGGACCGCAATCGGACCTGGGGCGCGATCCGCGATGGGGCCGCAGCGAGGAAGTGTACGGCGAGGACCCGTTCTTAAATGGGACGATGGCCGTGGCGTTCACGAAGGGACTGCAGGGCGACGATCCGAAGTACTGGCAAGCCGCCGCGCTGCTGAAGCACTTCCTGGCCAACGAAAATGAAAACGGCCGGAACAGCACGTCTTCGAACTTCGATGACCGGCTGTTCTGGGAGTACTACTCGGTACCCTTCCGCACGGCCTTTTTGGAAGGCGACGCGAAAGCGGTGATGGCGTCGTATAACGCATGGAATGGCACGGCGATGGCCGTCAATCCGATTTTGAAGAGCATTGTCCGCGATCAGTGGGGCGTAGACGTGATCTCGAGCGATGGCGGAGCGGTGAAGCTGCTGGTGGATCCGCGCCATCTGTTTCCAGACCAGAAGGCGGCGGTGGTGGCGTGCCTGAAGGCTGGGATCAACCAATTTCTCGACGTCTATAAGGATGAAACCAAGGCGGCGGTAAAGGATGGCGAGGTCACTGAGTCGGAGATCGATGCGTTGTTAAGGCCAAAGTTCCAGGTCACGGTCCGGCTCGGACTGCTGGACCCGCCGGAGATAGTGCCCTACTCGAAGATCAAAGACTCTCCGGAGCCGTGGAATACGGATAAGGACCGCGATGTTTCGAAGCGGTTGGCGCTCGAGTCTGTTGTGTTGCTGAAGAACGAGAACAACATTCTGCCGCTCGACAAGAGCAAGATCAAGTCCATCGCCGTGATCGGCCCGCTTGCGGATTCGGTGCATTGGGACTGGTACGGAGGGACACCGCCCTATGCGGTGACGCCTTTGCAGGGAATTAAGGATTTGGTTGGGCCGGATGTGAAAGTGAACTTCGCCGCGTATGACACACAGGCCGGCGAGAACGATGCCATGAAGGCAGCGAGCGAATCCGATGTGGCGGTGGTTGTGATCGGCAACGACCCGACCTGCGGTGACGAGGCGCATGCGTGGTACAACTCGCCGGGTAACGCCGGCGGCATCACGCTTCCCTGTACCGTTCCGAGCGACGGACGCGAGGGCCGAGACCGAGAGAGCATCGATCTGGCTCAGGAGCAGATTGCGAAGCAGGTCTTGATCAAGAATCCGAAGACGATCGTTTTGCTGATTTCGAGTTTTCCGTTCGCGATCAACTGGAGCGCGGCGAACGTTCCCGCCATCCTGACGATGGCGCACTCTTCGCAAGATGAAGGAACCGCGCTGGCCAAGGTGCTGTTCGGCGAATACAACCCGGGCGGCCACCTGGTGAGAACGTGGCCGAAGTCGGTGGATCAGCTTCCGCCGAGCATGGATTACAACATCCGCGACGGGTACACGTACATGTACTTCAAAGGCGAGCCGCTGTTTCCGTTCGGGTATGGGTTGAGCTATACGACGTTCAAGTATTCGAATCTGCGGACGAGTTCGCCGACTTTGCCGAAGGATAGTGCGGTTACCGTGAGCGTGGACGTGACCAACACCGGCAGCCGCGCGGGCGATGCGGTGGTGCAAATGTATGTAAAGCATCTAGGCTCGAAGGTGGAGCGGCCTCAGGAAGAGTTGGAGGGATTCAAGCGCGTGACCATCGCGCCCAACGAAACTAAGACGGTGGAGATTCCTCTGAAGGCGTCGACGCTGGCATGGTGGGACCAGAAGCTGCCGGGATTCCGCGTGGAAGCGGAGCCCGTTCGCGTGATGGTTGGGAATTCGTCGAGCGACGTTGAAGCGAGTACGACGGTACGCGTGCAATAGGGAATTGGCCTTAGGAGCCTTTGAATGAGTCGAACGAGGAAGATTTCTTCTGAATCGGCGAAGAGCGCCGATTCCAGCAACATCAATCGAGAAGAGACTCCTTTCGAGGCACTGGCCAGCGTCTCAAGTGTGCTGGTGGTGGGCCTGTTCATTCTGACCTTCTTGGCTCAGAACTACGTCATTCCGTCAGGTTCGATGGAGAACACACTGCTTGTAGGCGATCACCTGGTCGTCGACCAGATTACGCTAGTACCGCCCGCTTCGTGGATGCCGCTAATAAGGTATCGCGAGCCGAGGCGCGGAGATATCGTGGTGTTCATCAAGCCTGTTTATCAGCCTGGTATTGATCCGACTGATGCCGATGGGACACCGAAGTACATTCCCCTGGTGAAGAGATTGATTGGCGTGCCGGGCGATCATATTCATCTGCGCAATGGCATCGTGGTTATTAATGGTGTCGCACAGCCTGTGGGATTTGCGCAGCCGACGACGACGGACAACTTCAACGAGTTCCTTGACGATTTTCCCGCAGTACCCCCATCCGAGGTGTCCGGGTCAACAGAGTCGTGGGCCGTGAACTTCTCAAGTTATATCCAGGACGGCGACCTCGTGGTTCCACCCGGCATGTACTTCATGATGGGCGACAACCGGCACAACAGCCTGGACTCGCGCTACTGGGGATTTGTTCCGCGCGCCAACATCATCGGCCGTCCGCTGTTCAACTACTGGTCGTTCAAGGCGTCAGAGGGTCAACTCGAACAAACAGGGTTCGGTCACCAGCTCGCATGGATCGGTCACGTACTGGTGCGCTTCTTTCCAGACACGCGGTGGAGGCGCACTTTTCACGTTGTCCATTAAACCGAAACTGAACGCAGGTTGGATAGGATTGGGTTGCCGATGCACGCAGAAGGCTATACGCTCGATCTGGAGTAGGAAGACAAATGGGTTCTTCGGCGCTAAGCCCAATGGTCAAGCGGAGATAGCAGAGCCAAATTGGTGTCATTGCACCGCAAAATCAAATGTTACAAATCTGTTAAAATGAAGATGTAGGAGTTCGGCAAGGCCGCTAAAACCCCCACCGAATCAACCCCATGATCCTTTATCTGATGCGCCATGCGAATGCCGGCACGATTCGCGAGAACCCCGTTCTCGACCTGAAGCGGGGCCTCGTGAAGGAAGGCAAGGAGCAGTGCATGATCATGGCGCGGGTCCTTGGAACGCTGAAAGCGCCTATCGACACGATCGTTTCAAGTTCGCTTAAGCGTGCCATGCAGACCGCGCAGCTCGTCGGTACAGAGCTGGGCTTTGAGGGAAAGGTTGAGATCAGCCCCGGGCTGGGAATGAACGCGAGTTTCTCAGATTTCCAGAACATGCTGGCGAAGTACGCCGATCGCGACGGGGTTCTGGCCGTGGGGCACAACCCAAACATGTTTCAGTTTCTGGGTCGCCTGATCACCGGCAACGGAGGCGCATCGATCCGGATGCGCAAAGGATCCATTGCGCGGGTCGACATGGAGCGCCATCCGCCGCGATTGCAATGGCTTCTGGATCCACGGACGGCGCGGATCGTTTATGCCAGCGCGACGAAAAGCTCGCGCCCGAAGACTTCGCGGAAGTAGCCAGCTTCCTTGCGCAAAGACCACAATTCCAGCTCAGCGCCGGTGCGCCCCGGCCGCAACTCGAGATGAACCCTCTTGGGGTAGACACGTGTTCCCACCCGGAGAACGTCCGAGGCGCGATCCTGGTTCAATGCAATGGCGAGGCGCAGCAGGACCACGGCGCGATTGACGTTTTTGTGCTCGTCGGCGGGAATGTTGCGCAGAGCGCGGTCGCCGGGCTGGGGACGGCTCTTGCCCAGGTATCGCGCGATGGCCGAAACCAATGTGCGCTGTAGTTGCGTGTAGCCGTAAATCTCAGAGCTGGAGATGATGTACTGCGTGTGCCGGTGATGGCCCTGGTGGTTGATGAACTTTCCGGTGTCGCGGAGCATCGCGGCAGCGGCCAGCCAGCTTTCGTATTCCGGGGGAAGCTCGTGCATGGACTTGAGCTCGCGAAAGAGCTGGACGGTGTGGGCGCGTACCGGCTCGGCCTGACGGGGATCGACGCCGTAGCGGCGCGCGGTCGATAGGACGCTCTCCCAGCGCTCGTGCTCGAACTCGCGATGAGCCTTGGCGCGGGCGTCCTGCTCGGCAAGCATCTGCGCCAGAATGCCGTCACGCAAACCGAGCGGCGAGTAGCGAAAGCCTTTCAACGCAAAGCTCTCGAGGATCTCGGAGTAGACTTCGGCGCCGGCGACGATGATTTCAGCGCGGCGCGGACCGATGCCGGGAACGGCCTCGCGCTGAGGAAGCGACATCTTGGCCAACTTACTGGCCAGCTTGCGCACCGCGCGCGCTGGGACCATTCCGGCAAGGATGGCCGAGCGATCCTCGGCGCGGTCGGAACCGGATTTGGAGACGGATTTGCCCGCCTTCTTTGTGCCGGGTTTGCCATTCTTTGTTCCCTGAGCGAAGGCGGCGGAGAGCGCGGCGGCCGTGCCGGATGTGGCGATGACCAGCGGCGCGCGGCCCGGCTGAATTCTGCGATGAGCGCGGCGCAGCTCGCGCGCGATCAACTGTCGCATGCGCACCAGTCCATCGCGCGGAGCAGGATCGTCGGAGAGAAATTGCTCGGTTAGACGCACTGCGCCGAGCGGCAGGCTGACCGTCTCCTTGATGTGCTTGTGCTCAGAGAGCGTGACTTCGCAGCTGCCGCCGCCGAGGTCGAGCAGGAGCACTCGACCACCGGCTCCCGGCTCGGCGCCGGTAACGCCGAGGTGAATCAGGCGGCCTTCTTCGAGGCCGGAGATGATCTCCATGTTCCAGCCGGTCTCGGCCTTAACCCAAGCCTGAAAAGCGGCGGAGTTGCGCGCGTCGCGCATGGCCGCGGTGGCCACCACGCGAATGCGGTCGACGCCGCGCGCCTGGACGGCGCGCTGAAAGCGCTTGAGCGCGCGCAGCGTGGCCGCCATGGCCTCGGGAGAGATGAGGCCGGTGTCAAAGACGCTGCCGCCTAGGCGGGTGACTTCGCGGTCTTCGGCGAGCGTTTTGAGCCGATGCGCGTGGACGCGGGCGATCTTGAGCCTGCAGGAGTTGGAACCGATGTCGATGGCGGCGAAGGTGGGCATGATTTTTTTGGATGCGCTCCGAAGCGAAGGAATCGACCCATCGCCAAGATACACGAAGGCGGTGTGCGCGGAGTGACGCGAGTTCCACAGGGGGCAAGAACGGCAATCCCCGCTGGCCGGCTCTTGACTTCTGCGGCGCAACGAAAAATTGTCGCATTTCGATCAGGGACAAATAATCCTGACGCAGGTCCGCCAGCTTGAATTTTGTTTAGTACAAGATAAATTTTATTGACTTTAATAAAGTTCAGGTGCATATTGATTTTATGAAGGATGCGATGCCGCCATGGCTGGAGGTGCTTGACGAAGAAGACCAGCAGTTTCTGAAGCGATTTGTCCTTAGTTCCGGATCGTTGAAAGCGCTGTGCGATGAGTACGAGGTGTCTTATCCAACGCTGCGTGCCCGGCTCGACCGGCTCATCGCGAAGGTGAAGGCGGTTGAGGATCCGAAAGCGGCGGATTCGTTCCAACGCAAATTGCAAGTGCTGGTTGCCGATGGGAAGTTATCAGCTGCGTTAGCGCGAGAGCTTTGGAAGGCTCATCGCGCGGCGGCGGAAGAAGGGATGAAGTGAAGCAATGATTGAGCCATGGTTTAATCCGAATCAGTATGCGTGGATCCCGGGCACAGCCTATGGGCTGGCCGCGGGATTGGCGGCGGGACTTGTGGTTTGGCTTGTGCCTCGCGGCCGGGCCAGAAACTTTATCGTCAGGGCGTGGTTCATGCTGTCGGCGGTAGCAGTGGCGCTCCTGATCGTGGGATTCGTGGCGCTGGCTCAAGGGCAGCCGTGGGGTGTGTGGTATGGCCTGCTGCTGCCTGGCGCGATCGGTACGCTGGTTGTAGGCGCGAACTCGGTGGCCATCCAGAAGAGGTATCGGGAAGTTGAGGAGCGCCGGTTGGCGGCCAAGGACCTATTGTAGTTTTCCGCTGTCGCAATGGAGCCCGCAGTGCGGTGTTCGATTTTGGCCTGCTGGAACTTAACTCGCAGAGTCCGACATCATGGCTTAATGATGGTGGCGATGAGGGCGGAGAGGCCGTTCCAGGCGATCTGGATGCCGATGCAGAGCAGAATGAATGCGATGACGCGGAGGATTCCGTGGGCCGTGGAGGGCGGGATCTTCTTGGTGATCCTGGGGGCGTTGGCATAGCAGAAATAGACCAGAACGCTGAGGACAACCACGGAAAGAAATACGCCCAGGTGCGCAAGAAGGTTATGGGTGAGAACTTTGTCATGGATGTGTGCGGTGACGGTGAGCAATGCGACGAGCGTGCCCGGCCCTGAGGTGATGGGAAAGGTGAAGGGGTAGAAGACGCCCTCTTCGAGATGACTGGTGTCAGGTTCGGCGCCTGTTCCAGTCTCCTCCTGCTTTTTGCGTGTGACTACGCCGGCGCTGCGCTCGTTAAGCACTGCCCAACCCATGGCGGCGACGACGATGCCGCCGGAAAATTGGACGATGGGCAGAGAGATTCCGAAGAAATTGAGGATGGCCGCGCCCGTTACCTCAAAAACCCCGAGGAAGATGATGTTGTTGATGGCTATGCGGCGCGCAAGCGAGCGGAGAAGCTTGGGCGGCGCGTCACCGACGAGGCCGAGAAAGACCAGCGCGGAGCCGAGCGGGTTGATCAGCGGCAGGAGCACGCTGAACGAGATGAGAAAGGCCTTCCAAACCGCCAAAAGAGTTCTCCCTTGGTGCATGTTAAAGCCTGGCGAAAAAACTCAGGATGTGAACATTCTGTACGACTTGGCAGCAGCTGGACCGGAATGAGGCACGCCGAGCGGGCAATGCGCACGGCGAGTTGGGTGCGGGACGGGCTTGAACGTGACGAAGGTAACACCCACCCTACCGGATAGTTGTAATTAGAAAATCGATTTAGGTATGGAATTCGCGGTTGCGCCTGGCTTAGTTTGGCATTAGAACCAAATCTTTGTGAAACGGGCCTCGATGAAGTTTTTCCGGCGATTCCCTGCGATTCCGGGAGTGGTGATTGCTCTTGCGGCGATGCTGCTGGGGTGCATGATCACTGTTGTGCTGATCGCCTCGACGACGGCGCACGCACCGGCGGCACGCGTATCCCTCTTGTCCCGTCCGGGAGTTGCAGCGATCGGACTCACCGTGTTTCTGTTGGCTCTGGTGGCCGGTCTGTTGATTCTGCGCGAGCTGGCGGACCGGGAATACAGCACAGACCGCGACTTTCTGAATGCATTTCTCGAACACATCCCTGACCACGTCTATTTCAAGGACCGCAACAGCCACTTTCTGCGCGTCAACCGGGCCCTGGCCAACAGTTTTGGACTTAGCGATCCCACGGAGGCCACGGCAAAGGCGGATTCAGACATGTTTACGCCAGAGCATGCCGGCCGTGCCCTCGAGGACGAACGGAGAATTATTGAAACGGGCCACGGAATTACGGGGATGGAAGAGAAGGAGACCTGGCCGGACGGGCATGAATCGTGGGTGTTGTCGACAAAGGTGCCTCTAAGGGACCGGCGCGGCCGGATCGTGGGCACGATGGGGATTTCGAGGGATATCACCGACCGGAAGCAGGCGGAGTTGCGCATTCGCTACATGGCGCTTCACGATGCGTTGACAGGACTGCCGAATCGGTCGCTTCTCGAGGATTTGTTGGCCCATGCAATCGCCTTGGCGGGCCGGAATGGGAAACGGGTCGCTGTCCTAATGCTGGATTTGGACCGCTTCAAGAGCGTGAACGATTCATTCGGTCATCATATCGGCGATCGTCTGCTTGAGGCTGTAGCCGTGCGATTGAGAAATTGCCTGCGCGAAAGCGATATCGTGGCGCGACTCGGTGGAGACGAATTTGTGATCGGCCTGCCGATGGTGGAAAAGCACGAGGATATTGAGCAGGTGGCGAGCAAGGTGCTGAGCACATTGAGCGCGTCGTTTGGAATCGAAGGGCATGGGATTCAAATAGGCGCCAGCATCGGCGTTTGCGAATATCCTTCCGATGGAGAGAGCCCGCGGGACTTGCTGCAGGCCGCGGATACCGCGATGTACGAGGCGAAGAACAGCGGGCGCGGCATCTACTCCTTCTTCACGGCCGAACTTACGGACGCGACGCGGCGCCGGCAAAAGCTCGAGTTCGATCTGCAGCACGCCCTGGCGCGAGACGAGTTTGTGCTGTACTACCAACCGCTCGTGGCGACGGATACAGGCGGCATTACTGGCGTGGAAGCATTGCTGCGCTGGCGCCATCCGGAGCAAGGGATGATTTTCCCCAACCAATTTGTTCCGCAGTTAGAAGAACTAGGATTGATGGCCGACGTGGGGAATTGGGTGCTGAGAACCGCGTGCCTGCAAAACGCCGCGTGGCAGAAGGCAGGGCTCCCACCGATCCGCATGATGGTGAATCTCTCGTCGACGCAGTTCTACCGGAGCAATATTGCAAGCAGCGTAACGCGGGCGCTGTCCGAATCCGGCCTGGATCCGAAGTGGTTGGAGCTGGAGCTGACGGAATCGCTAATGCTCGATGACTCGGAGACGACGATCAAGATCATGCGAACGCTGAAACGGCTAGGAGTGAGCCTTTCACTCGACGATTTTGGCACCGGATGGTCGTCCTTGTCCTATTTGAGAAGGTTCCCGATCAACCGCATTAAGATCGACCGCTCGTTCCTGCGCGACATCGCGTCGGAGCCGACTGCGGAGGCGGTGGTGCGAAGCATCATCAATTTGGGTCGCGATCTTGGCCTTGCCTGCGTGGCCGAGGGCGTGGAAACGTCGGAGCAACTTAACTACTTCAGGAAGCAGAACTGCGAGGAGGTACAGGGATTCCTGTACAGCCCCGCAATCCCCGAAGCCGATTGCCGATTGCTGCTTCGCGCCGGGAAACTGAGTGTTCCGGGGACAAGTTCCATCCCATTCACCAAAACGAGAGAAGTTTCCAGTTACTCGACCTCGGCGGCGTGACGCGGCGTAAGCTCCTGCACGACTCCGCATTCACAACCAAAAGATGCGAGATCCGGTTCACTTAAGCAGCACGGGCGCGTAAATCGCCGCGCCTGAGCGCTCGCGCGCCTTGCACTGTGAAACGCCCGAGAAACGCGGCTGTTATTCTGGTATGGATACGACGGAATTGGCATCGGGTTTCAGAGAACATGGGTGGTTATCCCACGAGCTGAAGCCCTTCTTCTCGTCACAGCCGGATTGCGGCGCTCTCAATTTGGCGCGCGGCAAAGGACGGCTGACGCAACCCGCGAGACCAAGATGACAATGATGAATTCGACAAGGACAATCGATCGCCCGCAGGCCGCTCTCTCCACGCGCACGGTGTGGCTGGTCTTTGCTGTCCTCTGGGCCGCGATTTACTTTGCCTCGTTGTTCTCTCCCCCGCTGCTGGACGACGTGGATGCTTCGCACGCGCAAGCGGCGCAGCACATGGCCGAGAGCGGCGATCTGATCACCGCGAAAACCAACGGTATCCGTTACATTGAAAAGCCGCCCCTGCCCTACTGGGTGGTAGCGGGAATGTACAAGGTGTTCGGCGAGAACACCTTTGCCACGCATTTGCCCAATGCGCTGGCGATGCTGGGGCTGACGTGGCTGGCGTGGCTGTGGGGGCGGCGGGCCTGGGGTGAACGAGCGGGGTTCTACGCCGGGCTGGGCGTGCTGACATCGGTGGGCGCTTTTTTGTTTACCCGTTTCATCATTCCCGAGGCAATCCTCGCGCTGTTTCTGCTGATTGCCTTGTACGCGCTGATCGTGAGCCTGGAAGATAATCGGCCCGCGATGATGTATTGGGCGTGGGCGGGAGTGGCACTGGCGCTGCTTACGAAGGGTTTGATTGCGCCGGTATTTTTCGGCGGCGCGGCAATTCCGTATTTGCTCCTAACCGGGCAGTGGCGGCGGTGGAAGGCGCTGAAGCCGGTGTCGGGATTCCTTTTGTTTCTGGCAATCGCCGCGCCGTGGCATATTGCTTGCGGCATCATCAATCACGATCAGGGGCACCCCTCGGGAAATCATCCCACGATCGGGAATGTCCACGGGTTTTTTTATCAATACTTCATCAACGAGCATGTGCTTCGATTCTTCAACCTGCGCTATCCGCACGACTACAACAAAATGCCGGCGCTTTGGTACTGGCTGGGCGAACTGATCTGGATTTTTCCCTGGAGTCTTTTTCTTGGCGCGTTGGCGGCAATGGCTTGGAAGACGCGGCGCACATGGCTGAAACATCTGCGGCACGATGCCGGCGACACCGTGGATTTTTATCTCGACCACGCCATGCGCGAGGATGTGGGCAGCTACGTGCGGCGGATCAAGTTCCGCACCAGGACGATCTGGCTGCTGAGCTTGTACTCGGCGTGGGTGCTGATATTTTTCTCGATTTCGACGAATCAGGAATACTACACGTTCATGGTATGGCCGCCGCTGGTGATGTTGATCGCGGGCGTCATCGCAGATGTAGAAGAGAACGATGGCGTGAAAGGCGGACGGCCGACGCTGCCCACATCATGGTTAACCGGCGCGCAGGCGGCGTTTGCGGCGATCGGCGTGGCGGCTGCGGCGACGCTGGCGTGGGGATTGTGGACCTCACGCAATTTGCCTTACGTGGCGGACATTGGAACAGTGCTGGCGCACCGCGGCGTGGGCGACTATACGCTGTCGATGTCGCACCTGTTCGATTTGACGGGCGAGTCGTTTGCGGCGCTCCGGTTGCCGGCGGGATTGGCGGCAATCACCCTGCTGATTGGACCGATGCCGGGCTGGTTGCTGCGGATGAAAAAGAAACACCTCGCATCCACCGTGAGCGTGGCGCTGACCATGACGGCGTTCTTTGTGGCCGCGCACATTGCGTTTGCGCGGTTTGAGCCGATGTTGAGCTCAAAACCGATGGCCGACACCATCATGAGCGACGGCACCTCAAATGACATCCTGATCATTTACGGCGAGCAATCGTCTGGGTCATCCGTGGTCTTTTACACGAACGACTTTTTCCGGGGAAGGCCGGCGATGCTGGTACTCCCACGGTGCGGGCGGAACGGCGAGGGAACGACGCTGCTGTGGGGGTCGTGCTATCCCGATGCACCCGATATTTATCTGAGTCCCGCGAAATTAGCAGCGATCTGGGGAACAGGCGAACGCAAATGGATATTTGCCGAAGATCCGGACCGGGAGAACGTGGAGAACGTGTTGGCCGGGCGCTTGTATGAGGTGCAGACGCTGGCCGACAAGACACTGTGGACGGACCGGCCGGTGAAGTGAGAATCTTTCGACCATGAGCTTCAGTGCTATTGCTGTCGCCGGCCTGATTGTGCTCGGTGTTTTCGGTGTCGTCACCTCGACAATCTATAGCTTGATTGTTTTTGCGGGAGTGATGCGCTTCCGGCGCGGCACGGGCGATGGGGGCGATTTGCACGGGGCGACATTCCTGCCGCCGGTAAGCGTGCTGAAGCCTGTGCACGGCGACGAGCCCGACCTGGAACAGAACCTGGCCAGCTTTTTCGAGCAAGATTACTCGGAGTTCGAAATTCTGTTCTGCGCGCGGCAGGAGAGCGACCTGGGCCTTGCCGCAGCGCGGCGGGTGATGGCGCGGTATCCGCACGTGAAGGCGCGCACTCTGACCTGTGGCGAACCGCCGTGGCCGAATGCGCGGACATTTTCGCTGGAGATCATGCGCCGCGAAGCGCAGCATCAGATCCTGGTGACGGCGGACAGCGATGTGCGCGTGATGCCGGATTACCTGCGCGCGGTAGTGCAGCCGATGCGCGATCCGCAGGTGGGCATGGTCACCAGCCTCTATCGCGGCTGCACCCGGCACGGATTGTGGGCGCAACTGGAGGCGATGGGCATGAGCGTGGAAATGACCTCGGGAGTGCTGGTGGCGAACATGCTGGAGGGGATGAAATTCGCGCTGGGGCCCTCTATGGTGATGCGCCAGAGCACCGTTGCAAAAATCGGCGGCTACGAGAAGGTGGCACAGTATTACGCCGACGACTTTGTGTTGGGGAATTGGACGGCGGCGGCCGGCGAGATCGTTGTTTTGTCGCACTATATTGTCGAGCACCACGTGCTGAACGCCGCGTTCAAGAGCAGCATTGCGCACCAGCAGGGATGGGCGACGAGCACGCGCTTTTCGCGCCCGATTGGTCACTTGGGCGAGGTGCTGACCTATGCGGTTCCCTTTGGATTGCTGGCCTGGATTGGGCTAACGCTGGCCGGGCACTGGGCGTGGGGAGCGGGACTGCTGGCGTTCACGATCCTGGACCGGGTGCTCTTGTGCCTCGTGGTAAGCAGCCTGGTAGTGCGCGACCGCGTGGCGGTGCACAAGGCATGGCTCTATCCGCTGCGCGACCTGATGGGATTCATGTTCTGGGTGAGGAGCTACCTGGCCAGCAGACGGCTGCGCTATCGAGGCGACCCGTACGAGTTGCTGCCCGAGGGGCGGCTGCGCAAATTAACTGAGTAGAAAGCAGACCCGCTACGGTTTGCGTGTCGCCGCCGGGCGTGCAGGCGAAGCCACGGGCTTGCGGATGGGAACAATGGCCGCGGCTGAGCCGGTTGCGGCCTGCTGGAAACGGGCAAGCATCTCACTGCGCACGTATTCGACGAAGCCTTGCATCTGGCGGTTCATCTCTTCCATGCGCTCGCGCATCTGCAGGATGATAGCGATACCCGCGATATTGACTCCGAGGTCGCGAGCGAGGTTGAGGATGAACTCAAGCCGTTCGAGATCTTCATCAGTGTAGAGACGCGTGTTGCCTTCGGTGCGCGAGGGCTTGAGCAAGCCTTCGCGCTCGTAGAGGCGCAGAGTCTGAGGATGGATTTCGTACATCTCGGCTACGGCCGAGATCATATAGGCGCCTTTGGATTTGCGTTTTGTGGCCATCGTATTTTCTCCAATCAGCCTAGCCAATCCATCTACGGCCCATGATTGCTTCCGCGTGAATCTTACAACTTTTCGAACAGCGTTTTGCGCGGATCGTCGGGGTTGAGGCGGGCGAGCTCGCGCATAATCTCGCGGCTGCGCTCGTCATTCAGGTGTGGCACAGCAACCTCAACGGTGACGATTTCATCGCCACGCTGGCCGGGATGCGAGGCGCTCTCCACACCGCGCTCCCTCATGCGCAGCTTTTGCCCGCTCTGCGTACCGGGCGGAATCTTTAGTTGTGCGCGGCCATCGATCGTGGGGACTTCGACCTTGGCGCCAAGAGCTGCTTCGGCCACGGTGATGGGGACGGTGATCTGAATGTCGTCGCCCACGCGCGTGAAGACTGGATTCGTGCCTGTGCGAACGATGAGGAAGAGATCCCCTGCAGGACCGCCGTTAACGCCGGCGTTGCCTTTGCCTTGCAGGCGGATGCGCTGGCCGTCACGCGTGCCAGCCTTGATGCGGAATTCGACGGTTTCGGTACGGTTGACGGTGCCCTCGCCGTGGCAAGTAGGACAGTCGTGCGAGATGTGGCCGGTGCCATTGCAACGCGGGCAGGTGATGTTGAACTTCATGCGGCCGCCCATCTGCGTGACCTGACCCGTGCCGTGGCACTCGGGACACTCCGCGTTGCCCCCGACGTGGGCTTGGCCATGACAGGCAGGACAGGTTTCCTGGCGGTTGATCTGGATACGCGCCTGGCCACTGCGGATGGCGGTCCAGAAGTCGACTGTGGCCTGGTACTCGAGGTCAGTGCCGGGCTGCGGTCCGCGCGGCTGCCGGTGCTGCTGCGCGCCACCGAAGATGCCGGAAAAAATGTCTTTGAAGCTGCCCGAACCGCCGAATGAGCCGGTGCCTCCCTGTGCGCCCATGTCGCCCTGGAATCCGGAGAAGTCGAAGCCGCCGAAATCAATAGGAGGCTGTTGCTGGCCGCCCGAGCGTTGCTGGCGAGCGTAGGCCTCGGCCTGGGCGGGATCGATCTGGTCAGAGTAGAAGCCGACCTGGTCGTAGATCTTGCGCTTCTTCTCGTCCGAGAGCACGTCGTTGGCCTCGGAGATCTCCTTGAACTTTTCTTCGGCGCGCTTGTCGTTGGGATTGACGTCGGGGTGATACTTGCGTGCGGCTTTGCGGAAGGCCTTGCGAATCTCCTCCGGCGTGGCTGTCTTCTTGACGCCGAGCGTTGCGTAATAGTCTTTGTTGGCGGTTGTGGCCATGGATATTTTCTTATCTCAAGTGCGCTTCACGTCGGCGTGGTGCGTTACGTTGCATGCCATTTCCCAGCGGGCTCAGGGTGTTTTTCGGCGAAGTCCAATCGGCCCCACTCAAAACTCCTGATTCCCTCTTCCATCATAAGAAGGAGGGGTGGACGACGTGCGATCGCCCACCCCCGAAGTTTTTCCGCCCGAACAGCGGCGTTGCTGGACGGCCAGTGCTTACTTTTTGTCGTCGACGTCGACGTACTCGGCGTCGATGACTTCGCCTTCCTTCTTGGCGTCGCCGGCAGTTGGCCCGGCAGCTCCCGCGTCCGTAGGCCCGGATTGAGATTGCGCAGAGGTGGCTTTATACATGGCCTCGGCCAGTTTGTGGCTGGCGAGAGTGAGCTTCTCGTGCGCAGAGCGAAGTTCAGAAGTTGCCGGCGAGCCTTCGAGCGTCTTTTTGGCGTCGGCAAGTGCCGCTTCGACTTCGGTTTTGTCGGCCGCCTGCACTTTTTCGCCCGCGTCCTTGAGCATCTTCTCGATGTTGTAAACGAGGCCGTCGAGGGCGTTGCGAGCCTCGATCGATTCGCGCTGCTCTTTATCTTCAGACGCATGCGCTTCGGCTTCCTTGGCCATCTTCTCGATTTCTTCTTTCGAAAGCCCTGAGCTCGAGGTGATGGTGATGCGCGTGTCCTTGCCGGTCGCGTTGTCTTTCGCGGTCACGTTGAGAATGCCGTTGGCATCGATGTCGAAGGTGACCTCGATTTGCGGAATGCCGCGCGGCGCGGGCATGATGCCGCCGAGCTTGAATTTGCCCAGCGTGCGGTTCTGCGCCGCCATGGGCCGCTCGCCCTGCAGCACGTGGACTTCGACTTCGGTCTGCGAATCGGCCGCCGTTGAGAAGGTCTCCGTCTTCTTGGTCGGGATGGTCGTATTGCGCGGGATCATCGGCGTAGCCACGCCGCCCAGAGTCTCAATGGACAAGGTGAGCGGAGTGACGTCGAGAAGCAGAAGATCCTTGACGTCGCCGGTGAGCACGCCTGCCTGCACGGCAGCGCCGATCGCAACCACCTCATCGGGATTGACGCCGCGATGTGGCTCCTTACCGAAGAGCTTCTTGACCAGCTCCTGGATGCGCGGCATGCGGGTCTGTCCGCCGACGAGAACGACTTCGTTGATCTGGCTGGTGGTGATGCCGGCATCGGACAAGGCCTTCTTGCATGGCTCGACCGAGCGCTCGATGAGATCCTCGACCAACTGCTCCAGCTTGGCGCGTGTTAGCTTGCGGACCAGGTGCTTGGGGCCGGAGGCGTCAGCAGTGATAAAGGGCAAGTTGATTTCGGTTTCGACGGTGGTCGAGAGCTCGATCTTGGCCTTTTCCGCCGCGTCCTTCAGGCGCTGCAGGGCCATCTCGTTGCCCTTTGAGGTGAGGTCGAGGCCATGCTCGGTCTTGAACTCGGCAATAAGCCACTCGACGATGCGCTGATCGAGGTTGTCGCCGCCAAGGTGGGTGTCGCCATTGGTCGACTTGACCTCAATGACGCCCTCGCCGACTTCGAGGATGGAGATATCGAATGTGCCGCCGCCAAAGTCGTAGACGGCGATGGTCTCGTCCTTCTTTTTGTCGAGGCCGTAGGCCAGAGCGGCCGCGGTGGGCTCGTTGACGATGCGCTTGACGTCGAGGCCGGCAATTCTGCCCGCGTCCTTGGTGGCCTGGCGTTGCGCGTCGTTGAAATAGGCCGGAACAGTGATCACGGCCTCACTGATGGTCTCGCCAAGGTAAGCTTCGGCGCTCTTTTTGAGCTTCTGCAGGATCATGGCGGAGATTTCGGGCGGAGTGTACTCCTTGCCCTGAGCGATGACTCCGACGTGGTCGCCCTGCTGGACCACTTTGAAAGGGACCATCTTCATCTCGTCGGTCACTTCGTTGTAGCGGCGGCCCATGAAGCGCTTGATGGAAAAGATAGTGTTCTCAGGGTTGGTGATGGCCTGGCGCTTAGCGACCTGGCCAACGAGGCGCTCGCCGCTTTTGGTGAAGGCGACAATTGAGGGGGTAGTGCGCGCACCCTCTTCATTCGGAATGACTTTTGGCTCGCCGCCTTCCATGACGGCGACGCACGAGTTGGTGGTACCGAGATCGATTCCAATCATTTTAGCCATGTTTGGGTTCCTGCCTTTGAGGTCAATCTGACGGGATAGAATCTCAGATTGAGTGTAATGTTGTCAACTTATATGATGCGATTTTCCTCAGTTGGGATGCAACTTTGGGTTTTTCCTGGTTTTGGAACGGGCCATGGGTGGAACGGCGTGTTAGAGCTTGACGGCAGCTAGAGCTGCGGCCATCACTTCTTCCGGCTCAGGGCGGACGCGGAAGTCGGCGTAGGCCCGGGCGTAGAGGACGCGGCGGTCTCGGCCCAGGACGTAGGTGGCGGGCAGGATCAGGCGCCAGGTCTGGTCGCCGTTGACAAAGGGTATGTTGACGAGGATGGAGCGGAAGTGAGCGCGGTGGTATTCGGGGATGGTGTAGGCAAGGCCGAACTGCTCCGCAAGGGCGCAGCCGGGGTCGGTGAGGACAGGAAAGGGCAGGCCGTGCTGGCCGACCATGAAATCGCTTTGGCGGGCGGTCTGAGGGCCGATGGCGGCGAGAAGCGCACCGGCTTCGCGGAGGGTTGGATAGATGTCGCGCCAGGCCTCGAGCTCCGTGACGCAGTAGGCACACCAGCGGCCGCGGAAGAAATTTAGGACGAGAGGCCCCAGGGCGAGCAGGTCAGCCGAGCGGACGGGGCGGCCAGAGGCGTCAGGCAGGGTGAATTCGGGGGCGATAGCGCCGACGGGGAGGATCCGTTCCTCGATGCCGGAGGCGAAGAGCTCGGAGACAGCGCGCTCGCTCACGGCCATGCGCTCAGGCTGGACGAGGTTGCGCGTGTTGGCGGTGATCTCGTCGAGCTGGTCCTGGAGGACGGTCATGGAAGTCTCAGGTTAACGCAGGATCGGATGCCTGCGCGTGATTTAAGAAAGCGGGTGCTTGCCGTCGGACGGACCTACCGCCCGAAGCGCTGCTTGGCGCCCATGCCACTGAGGCCGCCGCGCATCATCGATTTGGCGAGGCCGCCCTTGCCCACCTGCTTGAACATCTTGGCCATCTGCGCGTACTGGCGGAGGAGCTGGTTGACCTCCTGCACGCTGGTGCCCGAGCCGGCTGCGATGCGCTTGCGGCGCGTGCCGGAAATGATGTCGTGATTGCGGCGCTCCTTGGGTGTCATGGAGTTGATGATGGCTTCGAGGCGGACGAATTGCTTCTCGTCAATCTGGCCAGCGGCCTGTTGCATGCCCGCGAAGGGGCCGACCGAGGGAAGCATCTTCAAAATCGACTCCATGGACCCGAGCTTCTTGATCTGCTGGAGCTGGTCGCGGAAGTCTTCGAGCGAGAAGCCGTCGCCAAGGAGCGCTTTCTTGGCCAGTTCCTGGGACTTCTTGCGGTCGAGAGTGGATTCGGCCTTCTCGATGAGCGAGAGCATGTCGCCCATTCCAAGGATGCGTCCGACGATGCGATCAGGATGGAAAGGCTCGAAGGCGTCGGGCTTTTCGCCGACGCCTATGAATTTGATGGGCTGCCCGGTGACATGGCGGATGGAGAGCGCCGCGCCGCCGCGGGCATCGCCGTCCATCTTGGTGAGGACGACTCCGGTGAGCGAGAGGCGGGAGTGAAAATCCTGCGCGGAGTTGACGGCGTCCTGCCCGGTCATAGCGTCGGCAATGAAGAGGATCTCCTGCGGCGAGAGCAGCTTCTTGAGGCTCTCCATCTCGGCCATCAGATCCTGGTCGATGTGGAGGCGGCCGGCGGTGTCGACGATGAGCGTGTCGCAGCCCATGATGACAGCTTCGCGGCGGGCTTCTTTGGCAAGGCGCTCAACGAGTGCAGTGCCGGCGGGTTCTCCCTTCAGGTCACCTTCATAGAGGCGCGAGTCGACTTGTTTGGCGACGATTTTGAGCTGCTCGCGCGCGGCGGGGCGGTAAACGTCGACCGAGACGAGCATGGGACGGTGACCACCCTTTTTGAGCCAGGCGGCGAGCTTGCCGGAAGTCGTCGTTTTGCCGGAACCTTGCAATCCGACCATGAGAATGACCGTCGGCGGCTTGGAAGCGAAGTTGAAGCGAGCGGTGTCGCGGCCAAGGAGGGCTACCAGCTCGTCGCGGACGATTTTGATCACCTGCTCGGAGGGCGAGAGCGCGGTGAGGACTTCAGTGCCGACGGCCTTCTGGCGGATTTGCTCAAGAAGGTCGGTGACGACCCTGAGGTTGACGTCGGCCTCAAGCAAGGCGACGCGAATCTCGCGCAGAGCTTCGGTGATGTTCTCTTCAGTGAGCGTGCCCTGGCCGCGAAGGTTTTTGAAGACGCGCTGAAGTTTATCGGTTAGGTTCTCAAACATGGGTCAGACTCAAGTTTACCGGAAGGCACTTCGTGCGGCGGGCTTTTGGTTGAGTGCATTGCTTAGATCAGCGCACGAGGCGGGCCGCGCTGCGCACGATTTGTCCGACGTAACTAGACTGAAGTGGAGGACTCGATGATGGCTGACGGACGCGAGGAGCGCGAAGAGCAGCGAAAGCGCCGGGAGCTGGAAGAACGCGAAAACAGGAAGGATCGGCTGGACGAGGATTATGCGAATCGGGATCGCTATGACGAGTCGCAGCCAGAGCGGGGCGGGTCATAGCGCGCGGCAGCGGGAACCTCACCTTGCCCACCTTTGCCGCAGTCATGTTGAAGTAAACGCCCGACTATTTGCCAAGCCAAGAGATGATGGGTCCCCAATAGTTGAGGTGCGGCCGGCGGAACGGTTGATTGTGCGACGTCCCAGGGATCAGGAGAACTTTCGCGGCCGGAGAGCAAAACGCGGCCAGCTCCGACGCCATCTCAGGGGGAAATAGCCGGTCTTTTTCGCCGTGCACAATGAGGACAGGAAGGCGGCAATCGGCGAGCGGCTGTTGCGCGTGCCAAATGGGCGGCACCAGCCGAATGAGCCCCTTGGGAATCCACGCTGCTGTCGCAGCTCGGCGAAACGATGGAAAGGCCTGGCACAGAATGAGGCGATGAGCGTCGAGACTGTTGATCGTGGCCGTCGCCACGCCGCTGCCGAGCGAGAAGCCCAACACAGAGGCGGGCAGATCCGGAGCGAGGGCGCGCAATGAGGCAAACGCTGCCACCGTATCCAGTTCAAACTGATCCCAGTCAGGACGCCCGGTGCTCTTGCCGTATCCCGAGTAATCAAAAACCAATGATGCAACGCCATTTGCGGCGAGCAACTGCTGCACGCCGAACCATTGCTCGACGGTTTCGCCTATGCCGTGGCAGAGCAGGACCGCCGCATGCGCGGGAAGAGAGACCGGCTCCACAAACACTGCATCAAGCTGGCTGGACGCGCTTGCGATGGAGTGGCGCAATGCGCGCTCGTGGATGCCAACCGGCAGACGACCTTTTTTTGAGAGTCCGAAAACGCGGTCGCGGAGAATCATGTACTGGCTGATGCAGGTGATCGCAAATGTAAAGTACGTGCGATGCGCGCGGCTTGGGGCGTGCTTGTCGACGGCCAGTGACTCAGGGGCCGGTAATTTGACGCGGGGCATGCGTCTCTCCGCTCCTATTGTCACTCTGTTGGCGCGATCAGGTACTGTTCGAGCTTTCCATCGGGATAGGTGTAGGTGGTGAGGCGAAGACGGCGGCCGGGATAGGTGATGTCGAAGACGCGGAAGGTCATGCCGCCGCGAAGTTCTTCATTGGTCTGGCGCAGGCTTAACGGATCGCCGAGGGGCGCGAGGCTGGACTGAAAGTCTGAGATTGCCTGGGGCGTGAAGTAGTCACTGAGGTTGGGCGCGAGGAGAGAGCGGTCGATACGGCCCTGTTGCAAGCCGCGATAGATATCGAGGGCTTGCTGTTCGGGAGCACTGAGCGGATAGCCGGCGGCGAGCGGAGCGGCGAGTTTTGCGATGGTGCCAGCAGCGCCGACGGCGTCCTGGTTGGTGAGGACGGCCACGGCCGCGCTGTCATCGATGAGGACTTCGTTGTCGGAGACGAAGCCGGAGACTTCGCCGGAGTGCTCGATTGCGCGATGGCCATCGCGGTCACGAACGTCGACACCGAGGCCGTATTCGGTGCCTTTGCCATTTTTCAGCTTGACCTCAGTGAACATTTCTTTGTAGCTCTCGGGTTTAAGGATCGATTGCGCGATGAGGCTTTCGTCCCACAGGGCGAGGTCGTGGGCTGTCATAGCGAGTTCGCCGGCCGCGAACATCCACCCTGCGCCTTCTTTGGGTGCGGGGCGAAGTGGACCCAAAGCATGGCGATAGTAGGCCGTGGCATCGGGAGGCATGAGCTGGCTCGCGTCGGAGTTCCAGACGGAAGTCATCCCGAGCGGGCGGAAGATGCGCTCAGTGAGGAATTGAAAGAGCGGCTTGCCGGAGACGATCTCGACGATACGGCCGGCGATGACATAGTTGGTGTTCGAGTATTGCCACTGAGTCCCGGGATCGAAGTCGAGCGGTTTTTTGGCCCAGGTGTCGAGGATCTGCTGCGCGGTTTCGGGTTGGAGCATGGGAGTCATGACGTAGTCCTCGGGCCAGTAGTCCTGGTAGCCGGAGGTGTGGGAGAGAACCTGGCGGATGGTGACGTCGTTGCCGCGGGTAAGAGCGGGGACAAATCTGCCGACGGGATCGTCGAGGTTGAGCTTGCCCTGTTCCTGAAGCATGAGGATGGCGGCGGCAGTGAATTGCTTGGAGATGGAGCCGATGGAGTAACGCATATAGGGCGTGGCGGGGACGGCGGGATCGGAGCCCGAGGCTAGGCGCGCAAATCCATAGGCGTGGGTGTAGACGAGCTTGCCGTGCTGGACGACGGCGATGGAGGCCGAGGGCACGCCGGTGGCCTCGAGCACCTGCGCGGCGATGCGATCGATGCGGCTGCGGAGATCGGGCGAGAGGTTGATGACGGTCTGGTTCGGAGTTTGGTTGGGAGCCTGAGCCGACGCGCGAAGTACCCAGGAACCCAGAAGCAGAATCGACAGGATTGCGAGGATTGAAGACCTTTGGAGACGATGCATGGGAGGCGTTTCCTCTCGTTCAGAATAGATCGCCGGGGGCCCGACAGAGCAATGAGGCCGGCGCGCATACGATAGGCTGGCAGAGACGATCGACCCGTAATTCCAAGTGCGGATGAGTTTTGTCAGGGCGAGAATGGAGCCGTTGAGCAAGAATGCAAAAGCTAATTCAGGGACATAAGAGATTTCTCGCCGAGGTGTTTCCGGCAAGAAAGAGCCACTTCCATTTGCTAGCGGAAGGACAGACGCCGGAGTGGCTTTTCATCACCTGCGCGGATTCGCGCGTGCTGCCCGATCTGATCCTGGGGACGGAGCCGGGGGATCTGTTTATCTCGCGCAGCATTGGCAACGTGGTGCCAGTGACGAGCCACGACGTAGACGGCGTGACGGCCACGATCGAATACGCGGTGGAGGTGCTGAAGGTGCGGCACATCATCGTGTGCGGGCACTCGGACTGCGGGGCGCTAAAAGCGACGCTGGACCGGAAGAGCCTGGAGAACCTGCCAAAGGCGAGGCGTTGGCTGGAGCATGTGGAGGCGGCGTTCGCGTACCAACAACCGCTGAATCCCGCCGACGGCGAGAGCGCCGAACTGGCGTCGCTGATCCGGGGCAATGTAGTGGCGCAACTGAAGAACCTGCAGGCGCAGATGCCCGTAAAGCGCGCAATGGCGGAGGGCAGGCTGACGGTGCACGGGTGGTACTACGACATCCTGACGGGGCAGATTGAGGAGTACGACGAAGGCCTGAAAAAGTTTGTGGCGCTGGCGGGGTAGCTCTCAGTGCGCACCCGGCGGCGCTTCGGTGTGCGCAGGCGGCTTTGTGAAGAGCCAGGCGCAAGCGGCGCAGATGAGTGCCAGCACGGCGGTCCAGCGAAAGACATCGACATAGGCAAGCTGTGCGGCCTGCTGCTGCATCAGGCCGTAAATCAGGCCGTAGGAGCCGGGGCGCGCGTTTGCCGGGCCGATGCGATGGCCGAGGTACGTGGCGATGATGGCGGACTTCTGCTGCAGAACGGCTGAGCTGGGAGAGAGGTTCGCGCCCAGTTCGGTCTGATGCAACGCGGCGCGGCGAATGATCGCCGTGGTAGCCATCGCAATTCCAATTGACCCGCCGATGTTGCGCAGCATGTTGAAGAGGCCGGTGGCGTTACCCATCTCGTTCCTCGAGATGGTGCGGGTGGACAAAGTGGCCAGGGGCACGAAGACGAAGCTGAGCGCAAAACCAGTGAGTGTGATGGGAAAGAGCAGCGTGTAGGGGCCGATGTCGAGGTTGACCTCGCCAAAGATGAAAGCGCAGACGGCGAAACCGAGGAACCCGGCGCAGAGTAGCTTGCGGTTGTCGATGCGCGAACCGAGAATGCCGATGATGGGTGAGCCGATGAAGGAGCCGACGCCGCGGGGAAAGACGACGAGGCCCGCGGTGAATGCGGTGTAGCCCAGAATCTCCTGATAGTAGAGCGGCAGGATGGCAATGGTGATGTAGATGCACATGCCGAGCATGGCAATCATCAGGCAGCCGGTTCGGAAGTTGGGGTTCTTGAGGATGTGCAGATCGACAAGGCCTTTGGGATGGACCCAAGAGTGCCAGATCCACAAGAGAAGCGCGATGATGAGCGCCGCCACCGCCCAGCGCACCCATATGGCGCCGAACCAATCGTCCTCCTGACCTTTGTCGAGGACGATCTGCAAGCAGCCGGTCCAGACGATCAACAGACCAAAGCCGATGTTGTCGAAGGCGCCCACCTTGGCGTTCTTGATGTAAGGCGGGTCGTGGACGAAGCGGCTGATCATGATGACGGCAAGGATGCCGACGGGAATGTTGATATAGAAGGCGTAGCGCCAGCTAAACGTGTCGGTGAGCCAGCCGCCCAGAGTGGGGCCGAGGACAGGAGCACAAACGATTCCAAGCCCGTACGCGGCCATGGCTTTGGAGCGGTCCCTAAGTGAGAAGCTTTCGAGCAGAATGGATTGCG
This sequence comes from Occallatibacter sp., assembly GCA_049518955.1. Classification (GTDB taxonomy): domain Bacteria; phylum Acidobacteriota; class Terriglobia; order Terriglobales; family Acidobacteriaceae; genus Telmatobacter. The sequence continues at coordinate 17,572 of JBEKRG010000003.1, read as the reverse complement.
ACAAGGGCTGGAGAGCACCGCCGCCTGCGCCCTGGAGGACGCGGGCCAACAGTATGACGGCCAGCGACGGGGCCGCCCCGCAGAAGAACGATGCGATGGTGAAGAGGATGACGCAGGTGAGCAGAAAGCGCTTGCGGCCGAAGCGCCGCGCAAACCAATTCGAGGCGGGCAGAATGACCGCGTTTGCAACCAGGTAGCTGGTAAGCACCCATGTGGCCTCGGAGTTGGAGGCGGACAGCGAGCCGGCGATGTAGGGCAGGGCCACCGAGGCGATCGCGGTGTCAAGCACCTCCATGAAGGTGGGAAGCATGACCGAAACAGTGACTAGCCACGGGTTAACGCCCTGGGTGAGCGGGTAACGAGCTTGAGCGGCTGCCGTGGTCATGCAGGAAGACTCTCATGAGGGTAAACGATGGCCGAGTTTGCCGCTTGTGACGCGGACTACGACGAGGCAGACGGCGATCACGTTAGGGTCGGAATGTGGGCAGAGTGATCTGGCTCAGCTTGACACAATCGGCCCCGGCCTTGATGCTGAACAGTTCCGCTTTTTTAGGCGACGGCTCGAGGAGGACTCCCCCGGTGATGCAGGTTCGCGTCTTTTATCACGACAAGTGCTTTGACGGAGCTTGCTCGGCCTCGCTGTTTACGCGCTTTCATCAAGAGTGCTTAACCCGGGACGCGAGCTACGAGTATCACGGGCTGGTCCACCGGGCTGGAGCGCTGTTTGATGAGAGCGAGTTCACCGGCGACGAAAACGCCATCGTGGACTTCAAATACTCTGCTTCGCCGCGCATCGCGTGGTGGTTCGATCACCACCAATCGGCATTCCTGACGCAGGAGGATCACGAAAACTTTCTGGCGTGCCAGCGCGACCCGAGTTGCGCCGCGCGGAAGTTCTTCGATCCTAACTACACGTCGTGTACAAGCTTTCTGGCGCACATCGCCAAGACGCGCTATGGATTCGATACGGCGCCCGTGGCGGAGCTGATTCATTGGGCGGACATCGTGGATGGCGCCAAGTACGAGAGCCCGGAAGCGGCCGTGGAGATGGCTGCGCCAGCGATGAAGCTCACCCTCATCATCGAGGCGACGGAGGATCCGGGTTTCATTCCGCGGCTGATTCCACTGCTGACAAAGATACCGTTGGCGGAGATTCTGAAACAGCCGTTTGTTGAGCCGCTTCTTCCGCCACTGATGAAACGCCATGAAGAGGCACTGGAGCTGATTCGGAGCCGCGCGGAAGAGCGCGACGGAACCATCTTCTTCGACATCACCGACCACCCTCTGGAAGGATTCAACAAGTTCATCCCGTACTATCTGTATCCGAAAGCGATCTACTCGATTGGGCTATCGAAGTCGAGCTTCCGGACGAAGGTAGCCGTAGGATCGAATCCGTGGACGAAAATGGACCCCGCAAAGATGGTGAACCTGGCGCAGATTTGCGAACGCTACGGTGGGGGCGGGCACGCGCGCGTGGGAGCGATAAGCTTTCCGCCGGACAAGGAAGTGGAGGCGCGGGCGGCGGCGAAGGAGATTGTGGCGGAATTGCGGTCGAAGAACCCGCTGGCGTAACGCGAGACTCTCGAGTTTCGCGAGCGTTTAGAACGGCGCGCAGCCATGCGCGAGCAGATACTGTCTCGCTGTTCCTCCTGAAACGGCATCGAACATGCGATTGAAGCGTGCCAGACGACTCGCCATGTCTTTGGCGCCGCCGCGCTCGATGTTCGAATAGAACAGCTCTACGTTGTTTACGCTCTTCGAGTAGAGGCTGTCTTCGATATAAAACTCAGCCTTCACGCACTGGCGATCCGGCTCAAGGCCTGCATACTGCGCGTCCGTCGTGCGAGCCAGTTCCGCCTTCATCCGACCCATCGTGTTCCAATAGCTCTTGCCGTCGCCGATCAGCCGCTGCGCTTCGGCCATGGCGGGACCAAACAGAATGTGTCCGTCGGGCAGGGCGCCGAGCACGTTGTCCTGGTATACGTGCAATATCTCATGTACATCATAAGGCCCAATGCTCGATTGAATGATCCCGTCCATTGTCAGGTCGGCGCCGCAACGGCGCGCGAATCCGCCGGCATCGCCGGGCTCCTGCGGCCACTGGTCTTTGTCGTAAAGCTTATAGGTGAATGTGGGGCAGTATTGCTCAAGGTGGATCCCTGTAATCTTGCGATACGCTTGAAACACCTTGCACGCCTGGTTCTCCGCAAACGGCCAGCACATCTCTTTGGTTTGCGGGTCGGCCACGTGGGTACAGTCAACCTGAAACGTGACCGGCAACGTCGCACCGGAGCAATGATCGAGCGTGATCACGTCCTGCGCGTGGGTGAACGTAGAGAGTACAACAGCGCAGACAACGGCTGCGGTGGCAATGGGGAGTTTCATGCGGGGGACCTCCTGAGCGGGGATCGCCTAATAGAATAGCGCGAATATGAGCCAATTCATTTTTGCGTACGGGACGCTACAGCCGGGTCTTGCGCCGACGAAGATTGCGCGCCTGGCAGCGAAGCTGCGGCCTGTGGGTGAGGGATCTGTACGCGGGTTGCTCTACGATCTTGGCGGCTATCCCGGCGCCATCGCCGATCCAACAGCAGAGGGCAGGATTTTCGGGACGGTGATGGAGATGCCGCAGGATGAAAGCGTACTCGAACGACTCGACCTTTACGAGGGCTTCGATCCGAATGCGCCGGAGACGAGCGAGTACATTCGCGAGCGGCAAGCTGTGGAGTTGAAGACGGGCCGGACGGTGGAGTGCTGGTTTTATCGGTACAATCGGGAGTCGCGCGATCTGCCGCGGGTCGAGAGCGGTGAGTGGCGGAGATAAAGCAGCTTTAGCCATTCGCCATCAGCTGTTAGCCCCTTTTGAGTCAGGTTTGGGCTCGAGCTTCCACTGGCACGCTGAGACAGGGCCAAGTTGGGTCGAATCCATTTATGAAACTGCTCTGAGCTCACAGCCCCAGTTCGCTGGCCCGCTTTTTCATCGCCTCGACGCAGAACGCAATGTGGGTGTCGAGGTCGACGCCGAGTTCGGCTGCGCCTTGCACGATGTCCTCGCGGTGGACGCCGCGGGCGAAGGCCTTGTCTTTCATCTTTTTTTTCACGCTCGTGACTTCGACGTCTGCGATGGATTTAGTCGGCTTGACCAAGGCGCAGGCGGTCAGAAAGCCGGCCAGCTCATCGCAGGCAAAGAGGACTTTGGCGAGGTGAGTGGTGCGCGGCACGCCGGAGTAGAGCGCGTGGCCAAGGATGGCGATGCGAAGTTCCTCCGGCCAGCCCAGGCGCTCCAGTTCGCGGACACCAACGAAGGGGTGCTCTTCGGGCGTGGGATGGCGCTCATAGTCGAAGTCGTGGAGAAGAGCGGTGGTCGAGTAGAGCTCGACCAGAGCGGTGCGCGCGTCGCCCTCGAGCGCTATCCGACCCGCCTCCTGCTCACCGTACGCGACGACGCAGGCTTCTACGGCCAACGCGTGCTTGCGCAAACTTTCGCTTTGGGTCCAATCGTTAAGAAGCTGCCAAGCGCACTGTCGGCTAAAGCTCGAGTTGGCTGTCATTTAGATCTCCTGTTGATCAATGTGGTTCGCGATTTGTGGGGTTTCTTGGGAGTCTCATCCTGCTTTTGTCGGTTTGACCCTGAATTTCTACTTGACAATTATGGTTCATTCGTAGAAAGTAGCACCAATCAAGGTGCAGCGATGCATCTGGAGTCCCACGCTCTGGCACTCCGCGCATCCCTAAATGGCAACTTCAATCGTTAGCGTGGAATCACGCGAAGTGGTGCGGTGTGAATACTGCAGGCTGATGCAGTATAGGACCAGCAACTCCCTTTGCCGAAAATGCCACAGGCCCCTTGACATCGAGGAGCCCGTCTATCTGGCCCCACGGCTGGTGACAAGCCAGCCCGTGCCAGTAAGTGGCGGCGCCGGCATGCAGGTGGCTGCGCAAGTGCGCGAATTGCGCAGGGCGCGCCATCTGAGCCAGCGGCAATTGGCAGGGAGGATGCAGGTACCGCGCACCTACATCTCGAAAATCGAGAACGGCAAGGCGATTCCCACGCTGGGATCGCTAGAACGGCTGGCTACGGCTCTGGGCGTCGAGATACGCCAACTGGTCCGGGATGAGCGGAGCCGCCGCGACGAAGAAGTCACTTCGATTCTGAGCGACCCGTTCCTGGCCGAAGTTGCCGAGTTGTTGCCGCATCTGGATTCGCTGCACCGGACGCTGTTCTTCGGCGCAGTGAGAGACGCGTCAACTGGCCGCCGCCGCACGGCGTAGAGCAGAAGCCAGGCAGGCCTCCCCGTCTCGCTCGAAAGCTCGCGCGCGGCTCATGGCCTGGGCGACGCATGGCTTGCCGCATCTTCGGAATCTCCCGCCCGAGCCCCTTTTCGGCGGGAGTCTCGATTGTTTTGGTGTGCCCGTGCTTAGTACGCCAAAACGCTCCGTTGCAGAATTCCCTAAAATGCTTTACGGTCGATGGTGTGACTCCCGGATTCGGCCACAGGCGTCTCGCATGCCGACGGGAATTTCGCTCACGCAGTCAGCGGCATCTAACCCACCGTGCGCGAACTCCGTAGGCGCCACTTCGGGATGCAGTCCGGGCCTCCGCGTGGAAAGCGCAAATGCGATCTTCAGTCGATTCCTTGCCTCCAATTCCCCCATTACGTATCGATGAACTGAGCCCGGAAGAGCGCGCTGTCTATGCGACGCTGAAGCCGGAGCAGTTGCCGCGGCACGTGGCCATCATCATGGATGGCAATGGCCGGTGGGCCGGCCGGCGCTCGCTCAAGCGCTTTGTGGGACATCAGCAAGGTGCAAAATCGGTGCAACTGGTGACGGAAACAGCTTCCCGCATCGGCTTGCCGTGGCTGACACTCTATGCGTTTTCTCTCGAAAACAATCTGCGACGGCCTCGCGCCGAAGTCAGCTTCCTGATGCGCCTGCTGAAGACCTACCTGGAAAGCAACGTCGAGCGGATGGGAATCAACAACGTTCGCTTCCGGTCCATTGGGCGGACAGATGAGTTGGCGCCTGACGTCCAGGACAAGATTCGCTGGGTGGAGGAGGAGACGGCTGGCAACACAGGCACCACGCTGACGCTGGCCCTGAATTACGGCGGACGATCGGAGCTTTTGGATGCCTTCCGCGGGCTGATGGCCGAGCTGAAAGACAAGCATCTTAGCCCGGATCGTGTCACGGAAGAAGACATTCACCGCCATCTCTACACGGCGCACATGCCGGATCCCGATCTGCTCATCCGCACCTCAGGCGAGCAACGGATCTCGAACTTCCTGCTTTGGCAGATCGCTTATACCGAGATCTTCGTCACCGAGCGCTACTGGCCTGACTTCAGGGGAATCCACCTGCTGGAGGCCATCGCTGACTTCCAGCGCCGCGAACGCCGCTATGGCGGGATCGGCGAAGATGGTGGCGAGGTGGAAGAGAATCCCGACCAGATCCGGATCGCGGTAAGCTAACCGCCCTTTGGCATTTCAGATCTCTTGTTCCGCACAAATCAGAATCCCAAGCGGTGGCGCAATCCTGCCCGGAAATCTTCAGTAACCGGGGCTTTCCGCCCCGCCGGTGTATTCTCAACGCTGAATGAAACGCATTATCACCGCTCTCGTTCTGATTCCGATTGTTCTTGTTCTGGTGTTTCTCGGTCCGCGATGGCAATGGCTGTTCTCGCTGGCCGTGGCGGCGGTTGCGGCGCTGGCCGGGTGGGAATACATGGTCTTGAGTCGGCGCTGCGGTGCGAACCCGCCGCGCATTGCCACCATGGTGGCGCTGCTGGCGCTGTTCGCGGTGAACTTTGAGTGGCCCGACCTGACGCCGGCGCTGTTTGGAATTCTGGGCCTTGGCCTGCTGGTCTATTGCACCTTCTTCAAGCCGGTAGCGGAAACCATTGCCGATGCGTCGGCGTCGATCTTTTGCCTGCTTTACACCGGTCTTACCCTGATCGCTCTGCCTTCGCTGCGCGAACAGGCCAACGGTCCCTCTCTGGTGGTGTTCCTGCTTTGCGTGGTGTGGGTGGGGGACACGGCGGCTTACTACGCAGGGCGCGCGTGGGGACACCACAAGATGGCACCGTCGCTGAGCCCGGGCAAGACCTGGGAAGGAGCCATCGCATCAGTGGCCGGCAGTGTAGTTGTTGCCGCCGTTCTTGTAAGCCTGGCGACGATGATGCAGGAATCATCGAACTCGGCAATTGTTTCCTGGCTGGAGCGCGCATTTCCCTCCACCGTCCTCGCGTATCCCGATGAGATGTGGTATTGGGTGGGACTGGCCGCAATCATCAACGTGGCTGGACAGGTAGGCGATCTGGCAGAGTCGGCACTGAAACGATCGGCTGGCGTAAAAGATTCAGGCACCCTGCTGCCGGGGCACGGAGGGATGCTGGACCGCATTGACGCACTCCTTCTCGCCGGCCCGGTGCTGTGGTACGCGCAGGTGATTCACCAGAGGTTCTAAAATAACTGCAATCACCTTGAAGCGACTCGCCATTCTCGGTTCCACGGGCTCCATCGGGCAGAGCACCCTCTCCATCGTTGAGCAGTTTCCAGAGCGCTACCAAGTGGCCGCTCTGGCTGCGGGCCGCAACGTAGATGAGTCATTTGCGCAGGTTGTGCGCTGGAGGCCGCGCATGGTGTCGCTCGGCACTGCCGAGCTGGCAGGCGTGTTGGCTGCGCGTCTGCGCCAAGCGGGCGTGAGCGGGGTCGAGGTGGTTCACGGGACCGCGGGCACGATTGCCTGCTCGACTCTGCCCGAAGCCGACTTTGTGGTGTCGGCTATTGTTGGCGTGGCCGGGCTCGAAGCAACGCACGCCGCCATCCTGGCGGGAAAACCAGTGGGCCTGGCCAACAAAGAGTGCATGGTGGCCGCCGGGGAGATCCTGACCGCGGCTGCGCGCGAGCGCAAGGTGCCCATCCTGCCCATCGACAGCGAGCACAACGCAGTCCACCAATGCCTGCGAGTTGGCGCGCACGACGAGGTGAAGACGATCTGGCTGACTGCGTCTGGAGGGCCGTTCCGCCAGCTTCCGCTGGAGCAATTCGCGAGCATCACGCCCGAGCAGGCACTGAAGCATCCAACGTGGGTGATGGGCCGGCGCATCACGATCGACTCGGCGACGATGCTCAATAAAGGCCTCGAGGTCATCGAGGCTTGCAGGCTGTTCGACGTGACGCCCCCCCAGGTGCGGGTGACCATCCATCCCCAATCGACGGTGCACTCGATGGTGGAGTATGTGGACGGGTCGATCCTGGCGCAGATTTCAGTGACCGATATGCGGCTGCCCATCCTGTATGCGCTGGCATGGCCGGAACGGCCTAAATCCACACTCACCTTCGACCTGGCAGCGCTAAGGCACCTCGATTTTGAGGAGCCGGATTTCGAGCGGTTCCCTTGCCTGAGGCTGGCGTTTGAGGCGGCCGAAAAAGGTGGCGCGCATTGCATAGCCCTGAACGCTGCCGACGAAGTGGCCGTTGGAGCCTTCCTCGAACGACGTGTTCCCTTTACCGGCATCCCGGGTACAATTGAAAAAGTACTCGCAGCAACCCCGGAGGCCCACCCCGCCACAATCGCGGAGGTGCTCGCAGCCGACCAGGAGGCTCGAGAACGGGCCCGAGCGTTGCTTGCGTCAGCTTAATGAGCCGAAGCCGGCAGGCCGTGCTTTGCCGAAGGAACTAACCGCACAACCATGCATAATTTTCTGGTTTCTGCCGCAGCATTTATCGTCCTGATCGGCGTGATGGTGGTCGTGCACGAGTTGGGGCACTTCGTCGTCGCCAAGCTCTGCAATGTGCGCGTCGAGGCGTTCTCTTTCGGCTTTGGACCGCGCCTGTTCGGCTTCAAGATCGGTGAGACGGACTACAAGGTCTGCCTACTGCCTCTCGGTGGCTTTGTGAAGATGACCGGAGAGACCGAGTCCGGGCTCACCGGCAGTCCTTCAGAAATGGATGGCGATGGGGCGGCAAACGACCCCAGGGCATTCACAGCCCGCCCCCGCTGGCAACGGATGCTGATCGGGCTTGCCGGTCCCTTCTTCAACTTTCTGCTGACGCTCGGGCTGATGTGGTTTTACTTCGCCTTCATCAACGAAGTTCCGTCAGTCACCGTGAAGACGACCACGGTGGAGTGGGTTACTCCTGGCTCGGACGCGGCGACGGCGGGGCTTGAGACCGGCGACCTGATTGTGAGCTTCGACAACGTCAAGAATCCCGACTGGGAAGGCGTTTACGACCATGCCCGGTTGAATGCAAATCAGACGGTGCCAGTTGCGGTGGATCGTGGCGGAAAGACGATCTTGATGAGCCTGTTTGTGCCATCCAGCGCCAAGAGCGACAGCTTTGAGCTGAGCGATATGGGCATATCGCCGCAGTTCCTGCCCGGTCCCATTGCGGTAGCGGAGGTGCAACCTGGCATGCCAGCCGCGCAGGCGGGGCTTCAAAACGGCGATGCCATCGAGGCGGTTGACGGGAATGCGTTCCACTCTGTAAATACCTTGCTGGCTTACATGCAGGCGGGGAAGGGCAAGCCAATGACGCTGACCGTGCTGCGCAATGGCGCAACACTCCAGATTGTGGCCACGCCCGAGAAGCTCGACACGAGATATATGCTGGGCTTTTCAACGACGCCGACTCCCATCCGCGATGAGCCTTTGTCGCTGGTTTCGGCGGCTGGCAAGTCACTGGGATTCTTCAGGGATAATGCTCTGCTTGTGGGCGAGGTGCTGGACCGGCTGTTTACGCACCGGCTGTCGGTCACACAGATGATGGGCCCGGTGGGAATTGCCAAGGCGGCCGGCGAAGCAGCCCAAATGGACGGCTGGTACCCAAAATTCGGTTTGGCTGCGGAGATCAGCCTGCAACTGGGAATGCTCAATCTGTTTCCCTTCCCCATCCTCGATGGAGGGATGATCCTGCTGCTTCTGATTGAGAGCGTGCTGCGCCATGACATCAGTCTGGTCATCAAAGAGCGAATCTATACGGCAGCCTTTGTGGTGATCATGGCGTTCATCGCCTTCACCATCTTCAACGACGTGAGCAAGCTGCAAGTATTCATGCACGTCAAGCCGTGAAGGCTCTGAACAGTGAGTATCGTGAACCGTGAACGGCGACGTGCCACGTTGGCCGATTGCAGGTCATCTTAGCGATTCACGGTCTACGGGACACAACGATATGCCAGTAACGACGCAGGTGCGGGTACGGTACGCCGAGACCGACCAGATGGGCATTGTTTATTATGCCAACTACCTGGTCTGGTTTGAGCTTGGCCGCGTCGAGCTTCTGCGGTCAATCGGGCTTGCCTATAGCCGCCTGGAGACCGATCACGGATGCATTCTACCGGTGATCGACGTTTCCTGCCGCTATAAATCGCCGGCACGCTATGACGACGAAATCCTGATTGAGACGCGGCCTGCGATGTTGCGCGGCACGGTTCTCAAGTTCTCATACCGCATCCTGCGCAAAGCCCGCGAAGGCGAAGAGCATGCGCTCCTGGCCGAAGGCGAGACGGTACATGTGGTTTGCGACGACCAATTGCAGCGGAAATCTCTGCCCGAGAAGTATGAGGCAGCTTTAAGGACGCTGATGAAAGAGGGCGCAATCTAAATTGCGCTGCGAAATTCAGATTGCAAGATCCTTTTGAAGATCATCCGATCTCGATTCCCGACGACGGGAATTTCAGTTGCTGGTTATCGGCCAAGCGCTCCATGCGGAAATTCCGGCAAGCTTCAATCTCATCAGGGATCATGACGCGGTAGAGCGTGCCGTCGCGATTGGGTTCGCCTTCCTTGCGAATGGCGCCAATGGTTTCGAGGGCGCGCAAGGTGTCCTGCACCTTGCCCAGCGAGACCGGGTTGTCGTCGAGCTGCGAGTAAGAAGATTTGACGACGGCCGTCTGCAACTGCCGCGTGCTTACGCGAAGATGAGGATCGCTATCTTTGGCGATGGAGTGGCGGAAGAGAAACCAGTAGAACGCGGCGTCGTAAGGAGAGAGCTGCGGCTGCAAGTCGTCGACGATTTGCTGAATGATGAGCGGTAGTTCCGAAGCGGAGAAATCGCGATCGCCCGCGGATTGCGTTCCGGGCTCCGACTCAAGCTCGTTGAGGAGCTGGCGTATTTTCTCGATTCGCTGATTCATGTTGGACAGAATTCTACGCCGCATGGGCAGGATTGCCGAGGCTTTCGAGGCATTTTTCCCGGCCCTGGGCGGGTTTCCGGCGAGCGAGCATCTATGCTATTGGCCATGGAACCCAACTTCAAGGAACCCAGTCTCGCCACTGCGCCGGAGTTGCAGGAGGTGCTTGCCGAGCTCTCTGCACGCGAACCGATCTTTCACCACCCCGAGTTCGGAGCTTCGCGGGCGGATTTTGAGCGAATGACCGCGGGGGATTTCTGGGAGACCGGCGCCAGCGGACGGAGATACTCCCGCGAATCCGTGCTGGATGAACTGGAGCGGCGATTCTCCGAGCCACATGAAGACGTCTGGGAGGCGAGAGACTTCTATTGCCGCAGGCTGGGTCCGGAGACCTATTTGCTCATCTATACGCTGCTGCAGGACAAGCAGCGACTGACGCGAAGGGCAACGATTTGGCAGCAAACTGCGGACGGCTGGAAGATCGTTTACCACCAGGGAACGATTGTGCAGGACGCGTAAAGCAGCTCAGCGCAGCACGACTGCCATCGCGAAGCCGTCGAGGCCCTTGACGCCTACGGTTTGCAGAGCAACGGCGCTCAGGCGCGGCTCACGCGCCATCATCTCGAGGCAGCGGCGCGTGCCGACAACGTCGGGCTCGGAGCTTTTGGCCTCGATGACACTGCCGTGGCGAACGACGTTATCGATCACGATGACTGTTCCGCGATGCGAGAGTTTGAGCGCCCATCGAAGATAGTGCGGGTTGTTCTCCTTGTCGGCGTCAATGAAGATCAGGTCGAAGGGACCGGCGCCGGAGGCTTTCAGCCTGGGAAGGCATTCGAGGGCGGGCCCGACGCGAATCTCAACGCGGCTGAGCAGGCCGGCTGAGTGAATGTTGGCGCGAGCCACTTCAGCGTGCCGGGCGCTGAATTCGAGCGAGATAATACGCCCGCCTTTGGGCAATGCGCGGGCCATCCAGATTGTGGAGTAGCCGCCGAGCGTGCCGATCTCCAGAACGCGCTTTGCTTGCGTTATCTGAACGAGCACCTGGAGAAACTTGCCCTGGAGCGGAGAAACATCGATGGCGGGCAGGCGAGCCTTGCGGTTGGCCTTGACGGCGGCTTCGAGCTTGTCGTCGGAGGGAGCGAGCAGATCGCCAAAATAGCGGTCGACCGAGGTCCACAACGGTTCTCTGATGGGTTTGCGCGGCATTTACTTCTCCCGCGCCACCACAAAATCGGGCACCCAGAGAAGAGCACGCTTGAAGTCGCTGTCGGCGAGCGGGGCAAGAGCCTGACGCGACTGCTCGGCATAGCGGTCGGCAGCGGCCATTGCGTATTCGACCGAACCGTTGCGCACCAGAATTTCACGGATTTGCTGGCGGCTGACATTCTCAAAGCTGCGGTCGTCCAGGACGCGCCGGATGGCTTTGCGGTCGGAGGCGGTACCGTGATCGGCGGCGTGGACGACGGCCAGAGTGGCCTTGCCTTCGCGCAGGTCGCTTGCCACGGGCTTGCCAAGAACCTCCTCGGTGGCCGTAAGGTCAAGGACGTCGTCGACAATCTGGAAGGCGAGGCCGACGGCGCGGCCAAAGGAGCCCAGGCTAGATTCCTCGGCCTCGGTGGCGCCGGCCAGGACCGCTCCGAGGCGCATGGAGACTGAGAACAGGCAGGCGGTCTTGCGGAAGATCAGGTCGTAGTACTCCGCTTCAGAGACCATCTTGCCAAGCTTCTGAATCTGAAGGAGCTCGCCCTCGACCATCTGCTGCGTGAGGTTGATGAGCAGGTCGAGCACGCGCAGGTTGCGCTCTTCGAGCGCCACTTTGAAGGCCTGCATGTAGAGCCAGTCGCCGGCCAGAACGCACTTCTCATTGCCCCAAGTGGTATTGGCTGAAGGGCGGCCGCGGCGCGTGTCGGCACCGTCAATGATGTCATCGTGGACAAGGGTGGCCGTATGCACCATCTCGACAACCGCGCCAAGGCGGATGGCGCTATGGCCAAAGTAATCCAGTTGATGAGCGGCCAGCAGCAGGAGCGAGGGCCGGATGCGCTTGCCTCCGCCTTCACGAAGATACTCAGCAATCTCGGTGATGGTGCTGACGCTGGACGCGGCGTCGCGGCCGAGTTCCTGCTCCACTGCGACGAGGTCCTCCCTCAGCAGCTCAAAGACCTCCCGCGCCGAGACTATGGAGGATGTGCTCAAAGTGCTCCGATTTTAATGCATCGACAGGGGAAATGGCGATTTGTTTTGCCCAGCGACTCGCTTCTACACGCTGCGGCGAACTCTTGAGACGGGGACAGAAAGCGACCCGGTCAGTTGGTGCGATAGTTCGTGAACTGCAATTCCAAGCCGAGGTCCTTAGCGCGCAGCAGGGCAATGATGGCCTGCAATTCGTCCCGGTCCTTACTGGAGATTCTTACGGTATCGCCCTGGATGCTGGCTTGCGCCTTCTTTTTCGAATCTTTTACAAGGCGCACGATCTCTTTTGCTTTTTCCACGGGGATCCCTTGCTGAAGGCTGATCTTCTGCCGGACGCTCTGGCCTGTCGCGGGCTCAATCTTGCCGTAGGTCAGGTTCTTGAGCGAGACGCCGCGTTTGACCAGCTTTTGGCAGAGAATGTCCTTGACCGCCTCCAGCTTGTACTCGTTGCTTGAAGCCAATTGGATTGTGTCCTGGCCTTCGAGGTTGACCTCGGAGTGGGTGTCCTTCAAGTCGAAACGCTGGCGAATCTCCTTCATCGCCTGGTCGATGGCGTTGCGCGCCTCCTGCATATCGATCTTGCTCACGACGTCGAATGAATTTTCTTGTGCCATGGCTGTCTCGTCCTCAAAATGCCCGGCGAATTGCCGCCGACTATGCCTCTATCAGTTTCCCACGTCCGGCTGAAGATGAAACAGCCGGAAGAAGTTTGTGGTGGTCGCGGCGGCGATTTCATTGGGCTTGGCGTTGAGTAGACCGGCCAGGACCTGAGCCGTTTGCACGACAAGCGCGGGCTCATTGCGCTGGCCGCGACGGGGTGCGGGTGCGAGCCACGGGGCGTCCGTTTCCACGAGGATGCTGTCGAGAGGCATGCGGGCGGCAACATCGCGAAGCGGCTGCGCCTTGGGATAGGTGAGATTGCCGGCAAACGAAACCAGGAAGCCAAGGTCCAGCGAGCTGCGAGCCTGGTCCCAGCCACCGCCAAAGCAGTGCATGATTCCGCCAAGTCCAGTTGGCCGCCAATGTTTCTCCAAAACCTGGAAAAGATCGTCCCATGCGTCGGTGGACTCGTTCGTTCCGCGGCAATGGATCAGGATGGGCCGCTTGCGCGCTTCGGCGATCTCAAGTTGGCGGATGAGACCATTCCGCTGCTCGTCGCGCGGAGCACCTTCGTGATAGTAGTCGAGTCCGATTTCGCCGCAGGCGATCACTTCCGGCTCGGCCAGGAGGGAATCGAGTTTGGCCAGGGCGCCAGCGTCGGCTTCGGGGGTGTTATGGGGATAGATTCCTGCGCTGGCGTAAAGCCTTGGAAGTTTGGCGCCGTTTTGTCGCTGCGCGTTGAACTCGCGGCAAATGTCGAGCGCCTGATGCATTTCGACCGGCCCCTCGCCAATGCCGATGGAGAGGACGACACCGACGCCTGCAGCCCGTGCACGGAGAAGCATGGCCTCACGATCGTCCGCGTAGCGCGGGCTGTCCAGGTGGGCGTGAGAGTCGATCAGCAATGGCGCCTCATGGGTTGCATGGGGAAATTCGGGTCAGCAAGGATCAGTTTAGTGCAGCAGAAGCGGCAGGCGGAAAGGGTGCGGACCCGCAGTCGCAAGTGGGCGGCTCGTCTACCATCGGAGCAGCAGATGCGTGCAAAACCAAAGCTCGGGCAGAACTTTCTCGTAGACATACAGGCAGCGCAAAGGATTGCGGCAGCATTGGGAGAGATTGCCGACCGCACAATCGTTGAGATTGGTCCCGGCAGGGGCGCGATTACCGGAGCCTTGGCCTCAAAAGCCGGGCACGTTGTGGCCGTGGAGCTGGATCGTGAGCTTGCAGCAGGTCTTCGGGAGCAATTCGATCCGGCGCGGGTAAAGGTCGTCGAGGACGACGTGCTGCGATTCAACTTTGCCGCCGAAGCAGCTAGGGCTGGATCGCAGCTGCGCGTGGCGGGAAATCTGCCGTACGCGATTACTTCACCGATCCTTTTGAAGCTGGCGGCAAGCCACGCTGCCATTGACGTTGCCGTGCTGATGGTGCAGCGCGAAGTGGCCGAGCGAGTGACTGCCACGCCGGGGACGCGCGATTATGGCCTGCTTTCGGCGACGATGCAGATGTACGGGCCGGTGGAGCTGCTCTTCACGCTGCCGCCGTCGGCCTTTTCGCCGCCGCCAAAGGTCCATTCCACGGTCTTTCGGTGGCGGTTCGCCCCGCGATTCGCTGAGTTGGGCGTTGCAGAAATCGAATTTTTCCGATTTCTGCGCCAGATTTTTGCACAGAAGCGGAAGACGCTGGCCAACAACCTACGCGCTGCCGGAGTGGCGCCGGGAGCAGTAACCGGCGCTCTGGCAGCCGCAGGAATCGATCCACTGGCCCGAGCCGAGGCAGTGCCCGTTGAGGCTCTCGCCGCGCTTTGGCGCAGATTAAACGAGAGGTGACAGATGGTTTCCCGAGGAGAGTTTCCTGCCAGAGGACCTGCGCGTAAGCTATGAGACAGGGAGCAACAACAGTCCGGTTTTCAACCTTGATTTGCTGCGAAATTCCGGAACCCGCAAGGGACCAGGGAGAGTCTAACCAGGAGAGCGATGAATCCGATCGTCCAGCATGAGCGCGAGGACACTTTTCAGGAAACTCTGGTGAGCGCACGCCGAACCATGCTCATGAGCGAGATCTTGAAGCTGGCCGGAGACAGTTTTCGCGCCAGCAAAACGCGCTTCGCTCTGACCGCGCTAGGTATGGTGATTGGCACGGCATCGGTGATTCTGGTGGTGACCATTGGATTGACGGGCAAGCAATACGTCCAGGAGCTAATCCAGAAGATCGGCACCAACACCGTAGAGGTGGAGTACGCGGGCGGAGGCGCCACGCCTGGGGAGCGGGTGCGCTACAACGACTTCCTGACCCGCGAGGACGAGAAGGCCGTAGACCAGCAGGTGCCAGGCGTGATGTATTCCTCGCCGGTGTTAACGATGCACAACCGCCTCAGCTTTCCTGGCGGAATCCAGAGAGACACGCTCGTATTGGGCGTCTCTCCGGAATACCCGCAAATCCGCAATCTGATTGTCACCGAGGGCCGGTTTTTCGATGAAACGGACGACACGACTCACTGCCATTGCGCGGTGGTGACGCAGCAATTCGCCAAGGAACAATATGGCGGCGATGACCTGGCCATCGACCAGACCTTTCAGGTTCTAGGCATTCCCTTCACCATCATCGGAGTCTTCAAAGAGAGCGTGACCGACTTCGGGCAATCGGAGATCCAGGACGAGACCGTGCTCGTCCCCTATTCGGTGGCGCGCTACTTTACGGGAACCGAGAATGTGAATCAGATCTACTTTTCCATGCAGAGCATGAACGAAGTGCCCGAGGCCGCGAGAGAGATTGTGCAAGTAATCAGTTCCAGCCCCCGGCATCGCGCGAATTCGATCTATAAGGCACAGACGCTCAGCGAACTACTGGTGACGGCGGCAAAGATCGCCGACGCTCTTACGGCCGTGCTGGTCATGGTAGCGGCAGTTACACTGGCCGTTGGCGGCGTGGGCATTATGAACATCATGCTGGCCAATGTCCGTTCGCGCATTCGCGAGATCGGCATCCGAAAGGCGCTTGGCGCCACCTACCGCGAGATCAAGCTTCAGTTTCTCACCGAAGCTGTACTCATCTCGATTACCGGAGGTATTGTGGGCAGCCTCGTGGGCCTCGCGATTCCATTTTCCATCCGCGTCTTCAGCGGCTACGACTTTCCGATCTCGTGGCTGTCGGTGCTTATTGCCCTCACCGCTGCAACGCTGGTAGGAGTGATTTTTGGAACTGTGCCCGCGACACGCGCCGCGCAGATGGATCCTGTGGAGTCACTGAAGTATGAGTGACGAACCGCGTTCAGAGATCGAGCAGCAAGACGGCTCGAACGACGAATCGACCAAGGGACCCAACCTGACTCTACTGTATGGCCTGATCGTTCTCGCTTTGGCTGCCGCCATCGGGCTGGCAGCACTGATAGTGCGGCCATTTTATCTTCGCCGGTAGAGAGAATTTGGCGACTTCACACATCCCCTTCAAAACGGGTAGCATCACACGATGCGGGATATTGTTCATCGCATCAAAACCGACAGGAGAGGAAAGAGATGACAAGAACAGCAGTCAACCCCTTGCGCTCATTCTTGAAGCGCTTCGCTCCCATGGTCCTGGCAGCAGCAATTGCCTTACCTGTACTCTGCACAGGCTGCACAGGAACTGTGCGGGTTTACGATCCCTATTACCACGACTATCACGTGTGGGCGACTGAGACTCCCTACTACACGCAGTGGGAACACGACACTCACCGCGACCACCAGGATTTCAACAAGCGGAACAAGGACGATCAAAAGGCCTACTGGGATTGGCGGCACAACCAGCACTAAGATGCCCGCTGAAACCGGCTCTCAGCGCTCCCCGCCCGGCCGCTCCGTCCGTTCGATGATCAAGACAGGAATGCCGTCAACCAGCGGGTAGGAGCGACCGCAGGTGATGCAGAGCAAGCGGGAGATCTCGCAGCGCAGATCGCCATAACAGGCGGGACAAGCCAACTGCGTAAGTGTCGCCGGATCGAACGTAGATGGACGCGCGGGCTTGTCAACCATGGCAACCACTGATCACTGATTAGTGAATTGTCGCGTCGGTGTCGGCACGGTGATCGGGACGCGGCTTGGGCCGGCCGGCGAAGGCCTGCTCGATGCGCTCGTTGGCGCCAGAGCGCGAGAACTCGTGTGCCACGCGAATGCCGTTGTAAATGGCGACGTCGTTCGACGATCCATGGCCGATGATGCAGACGCCGCGCACGCCGAGCAGCGGCGCGCCTCCGTATTCGGTGTAGTCGAGGCGGCGGCGAAAGTCATTGAATGCGCGGCGCGATAGCAGCGCGCCCACCTGGGCGGTCACGGTTTTGTTGAGCGAGGTGCGCAGTACGTCGCGCACAAAGCGGCCAATGCCTTCGCTGGCTTTGAGGGCCACATTACCCACGAAGCCATCGCAGACGATTACATCGGCCTGGCCGTTGAAGATGTCGCGACCCTCAACATTGCCGATGAAGTTGAAGGGCAGGGCTTTGAGGAGCGGGAACGCCTCGCGCGTGAGCTCGTTGCCTTTGCTTTCTTCCTCTCCGATGGAGAGAAGGCCGACGCGGGGCCGGGCGATTTTGAGCACGCTGCGGGCATACACTTCGCCCATCACTGCGAATTGCTCGAGGTTCTGCGCCTTGCAATCAACATTGGCGCCA
>JBEKRG010000002.1:0-84705 GCA_049518955.1 Occallatibacter sp. | reverse complement strand
AGGCGTGCATTGGCTGATAAATTGCGCAATCGATCGCCGAGGCGCCCCCGGGGGCGGGATCAGTCCTCGCATGTTGGCAACGGTCCACCGATTTCAATGGTCATCAACTTCAGTTGACGCCAACAGGCCAATGCGCTCATCGAGAGGCCCTGGTCGGTCTTTTTCGCGATGAGTCCCGAAGAACGCCGATCTCGCAACGGAAACCTTCGCCACAGCGTCGCCCCGCCAGAAAAATCGTCGTGTCAACCCCCTCGCCGCGCTTTCCCTCCGCATCTCCCTGATTCCATGCCCAATATTTTTCTTCCCAAGTTTGCGAACATTTCTCGCCTTCAGCGCATACTTGCTCCATATGCGATCAACCAGGATCTCCGTCCGAATCGCAAAAAACTCCGCTTCCGCAGGTGCCCTTCTGCGCGGATTCTCACTCTCTTTGGCTGACTACCGCTTGGAGGGAAAATAATTAAATAAAAAGTTTGGGATGTTTCGCCTATTTATCGCCACTTAAACCGTTTATAATCAGCAAAGGCACTCCGGAGATGGGCTAAAAATGCGTCGAGTAACGTCCAATTTGTGCCCCGTAACTCCCTTGGAATCAACATGCGACTAGCGCAAATGCAACCTGCGCATTTCAACTCTTTAACTGATTCATTCTGTTAACCTTGTCTGCGTTTATCGCCTGACGGCTGCCATCGACTGGCCACCGCAATTACGAACCACGATCCACGGCCTTCGGACTCACCCCGCCTGCGGGGCAATCCACCCCAGCTCGTCGCCCCTCTCCGCGTCGGCCTTCGCCTCGGCCTCCATCGCCCGCAGCGAGCTCCGCATCCGCTCAAACTCCGGCCGCCCCCTCAGCGGCAGCATCCGCGGATCGGCTAGCGTTTGAAAGTACCACGGGCAGCGGTTGTCATTGGCAATGCGCAGCTCTTCGAGCGCAGCATCGTCCTCGTCCATCGCTACATACGTCGCGGCATCGAACGTGTTCATCACAAACCGCTCCCGGCTCAGCCATTGCAGCCGCTCCAGCAGCGTTCGCGCTTCCTCCTTGCGTCCCGCGCGCGCCAGCGCGTATGCGTGCGCCGACGTCGCCAGGTCGAAGTGCGCCGACCGCGCGGCCAGCGCGCGCGCCAGCTCCACCGCTCGCGCAGCTTCGCCGTTGTGCGCCAGAATCATCGCCCCATACAAGTGCGCGCCGTCGTATTCGGTAAACTGCGAAATCGCTTTGCAAATCTGGTCCACACTCGCCTCGGCCTCTCCGGCCAGGTGCAGCACCCACGCCAACTCCGCCTGCAGCCACGGCGAGTACGGATCAACTTGGATCGCCGCGCGCAGCGCATCCAGAGCCTCGTCAAACCGGTGCCGGCTCAGCAGGAACATGATGCGCGCCCGCGTCATCCGCGAATCATGCGGCAAGTGCGCCGAGCGCGCGAACGCGCCCAGCGCCGCACGCAGGTTCCGGTCCACATGAAACCAGATCCATCCCATCGCCGGAAGCAACGCCTCTACGCTTCCCGCCGATTCGGGAATTTGCGCTGCCACTTTCCGAATTGCACTCGCCGCGGCCGACGCCGGCATGAACCCGTATAGCGCCTGCGCCACGCAAAGATGCGCCAGGTCAGTGCGCGCGGCTATCAACGATGGATCCAGTTCGATGGCCCGCTGCAGTCGGCCCATCGCATCCTGCATGTGATGCCGCTCGAGCGTCTGCCATTCGTGATGCGCGCGCAGATAGAGCTCATGCGCCTCGTTCTGCTGCGGAGACGCCTCGTGCAGGGCTCCGCCTGCCGCAGCCGCGATCGAATACCTGCCGGAGCCAATCCGGCTGCCCACGCGGTTTACAAGCTCGCGTTCAAGCTCCGTAATCCGTCCGCGCCCCGCCACCAAATCTTCGATCCAGAGCTGCGCGCCATCCTCTACCCGGATCATCTCGGCCCGCAGCCTGAACAGCTCCGGTGTCGCATGAAGCTCGCCGCTTTGAACCAGATCCGCCTCCAGTGCCTTGCCGATCTCCTGCGCCGCGAATCCTCTCCGGGCCAGCGTCAACACCGAATCTCGCGCCACTGCCGAAGCGACCACGTATTCGCCGCCGCACAACTGCGCCGCCGTCTCCTCGGCAATCGCCGAACCAAGGTATTCGGGAACGCCAAACCCAACCGCGAAGGGCAGAATGGCAAGCCGCGCCAGCGCGCCGGCCGACGGCGTGTCGTTTGTGTGCACATCAGCGGAGATTCGGTATCCGCGCTTATAGACGCTCTCAATGCAATCCGCGGGTTGCAGCCGCTCGCGCAGCGAGGCGATGCACTTTGCCGCGACGTCGCTCGAAGCATGCTCGTCGCGCCAGACCACGCGCTTCAGCTCCAGCGGACTTACAATCTCGCCCGCCCGCCTCAGCAGCAATCGCAGAACTGCCAATTCCTCAGCGGCCAGTTCGAGCGCCGTATCCCCGCGCAAGAGCGTCCCATCGGCCTCGAGCCTCAAGTCCGCAAACCAATACCGAAGAGGTGGCGTCTCCGCCGGCGCCGGCAACGAATCGTTCATAGAAACCAACGCAGTTCCGTGGAACCCTCTCAATACGCCAGTCGGAATCGAGATCGATTCTCTCGACTCACCGCCGGCTTCAGCAGCGAGGGTTCACACCGTAATCATCCGGGGAAGGTAATCCATAAGTGCAACAAGGTTGAACTCCTACTCGGCAGGCGCAATTCGGTCGCGACCGCGGCAGCGGCCAAAATGCCTCTTGAGCATGTCGATAAGCCGATTATGCTCCCCAGCTGGACCGTGAGAGCAAATCTTCCCTGTGTCATTGAGTCTGGAAGTAATCCGCGGCAGGTTACCGCGCATGCAGCGGCTTCGGTTCTCTCACGATGAGCGAATAGCTAAGGGCTAAAGGCTATTCGCTGCTTCTACGCCTTGCCGATCACCTTCGCCAGCGTGGCGCCAATCTCAGCTGGCGACACAACTACGTGAATTCCGGCCGCAGTCATGGCCTTCATCTTGTCGGCCGCCGTCCCTTGGCCGCCGCTGATGATCGCGCCTGCATGGCCCATGCGCCGCCCGGGAGGCGCGGTCTGTCCGGCGATGAACCCCACCACCGGCTTCTTCACGTGCTGCTTCACGAACTCCGCCGCAGCTTCTTCTGCCGATCCGCCAATTTCGCCGATCATGATGATCGCTTCAGTGCCCGGGTCGTCGTTCAGCAGCCGCAGCGCGTCGATGTGCGTCGTGCCGATGATCGGATCGCCGCCGATACCGATTGCCGTCGACTGCCCAATTCCTCGCTGCGTCAACTGATGCACAGCCTCATAGGTCAGCGTGCCCGAGCGCGAAACAATCCCGATCGAACCTTCCTTGTGAATCCGCCCCGGCATGATTCCAATTTTGGCCTTTCCCGGCGAGATTACGCCCGGGCAATTTGGCCCAATGAGCCGCGACTTTGACGTCTTCAGCTTGGCCCAAACCTTCACCATGTCGAGCGTCGGAATCCCCTCGGTGATGCAGACGATCAGCGGAATCCCCGCGTCCTCGGCCTCAAGAATCGCGTCGGCGGCAAACAGCGGCGGCACAAAGATCATCGTCGCGTTCGCGCCCGTCTTGGCCACGGCATCCGTCACGGTATTGAACACCGGCCAGCCCTCGTGCGTGGTTCCACCTTTGCCCGGCGTCACCCCGCCGACCACCTTTGTTCCATACTCCGCGCAGCCCTTGGCGTGGAACGTGCCTTCCTTGCCCGTGATTCCCTGCACAATCAGCCGCGTATTGTTATCGACCAAAACCGACATCTCTATGCTCCCGCCGCCGCAGCCACGACCATTTCCGCTGCTTCCTTCATCGTTGCCCCTACTTGAAAGTTCAATCCAGACTCCTTCAGAATCTTGCGTCCCTCTTCCACGTTTGTCCCTTCGAGCCGCAGCACAATCGGCACCTTCACATGCAGATTCCGCGCTGCCGCAACGACGCCCGTCGCCAACCGGTCCACGCGCAGAATGCCGCCAAAGATATTGATGAAGATCGCCTTCACATTTTTGTCTGAGAGCAGAATTTCAAAGGCATGCTCAATCTGTTCCTGCGTTGCGCCTCCGCCCACGTCGAGAAAATTCGCCGGGCTGCCGCCGGCATATTGAATAATGTCCATCGTCGCCATCGCCAGGCCGGCGCCGTTCACCATGCAGGCGATCGTGCCGTCGAGCTTGATATAGTTCAGCGCGTACTTGCTCGCCTCCACCTCCAGCGGATCCTCTTCGGCCACGTCGCGCAGCGCCTTGATGTCGGGGTGCCGAAACAGAGCGTTGTCGTCAAAGGTGATCTTGGCGTCAAGCGCAAAAAGCTTGCCATCCTTCGTCGTGATAAATGGATTGATCTCCACCAACGATGCGTCCGTCTCAATGTAGGCACTGTACAGGCTCTGAAAAAACCCGACCGCTTGATTGATCTGCGGCGGCTTCAGTCCCAGCGCGAAGGCCAGCTTGCGAGCCTGCCATGCGCCGAACCCCACCGCGGGATCGATCGTTTCCTTGAAGATCGCCTCGGGAGTCTTCGCCGCTACCTCTTCAATCTCCATGCCACCGGCCTGCGATGCCATAAAAACCAGCTTGCCAGAGGCGCGATCCAGCACGATGCCGAGATACAGCTCGCGATCGATGTCCGCGGTCTCTTCAATCAGAAGCCGCTGCACCTTTTGTCCCTGCGGACCGGTCTGGTGGGTCACCAGGGTCATGCCCAGAATGTTCTTGCTGTGCAGTTCCGCATCCTCGCGCACACGCGCCACTTTCACGCCGCCGCCCTTGCCGCGGCCTCCCGCGTGAATCTGCGCTTTCACCACCACTCCCGGAGCGCCTTCCGCGAACAGCTTGCGCGCTACCGCTACCGCCTCCTCGAAGGTGGCGGCTTCTTCGCCTTTGGGCACGGCGACGCCATACTTCGCCAGGATTCCTTTTGCCTGATACTCGTGGATTTTCAAATGGATTGGACCTCAGACATTTCCAAGATTACCACGCAGATTTCGCTTTGAATTTCACCATCTAGTGCGCCTGAAGGCGTGCTCTCTTCGCTCTCCAGCCTCCGCTCTGCAATACTTCTTTCATGTCTTTGGTGAAAGAACTGCTTCGCCCGCTGGCCGAGGACGGCGCGTCGCTCACTCGTGAGCAGGCGGCCGAAGTGCTCGTGGAGATCCTCGCCGGCGGCGTGCCGGAGGTGGAGACGGCTGCGCTCCTAACTGTTCTCGCTACGCGCGGTGAGCAGGCTCCCGAGCTCGCTGGCTTTGTCGATGTGATGCGCAAGCACTCCGTGCCCTTGCCGTTTACCGACGACGAGAGGGACCAACTGGTCGACTGCGTCGGCACCGGCGGCGGTGGGCCGCAGACCTTCAACATTTCCTGCGGCGCTGCGCTCCTTGCTGCAGCTGCCGGAGCCCGCGTCGCCAAGCACGGCAACCGCGCCGTCACTTCGCGCTGCGGCGCTGCGGATGTTCTTGAGGCCCTCGGCGTCCCCATCGAACTTTCGCCGGAACTTGCCGTTGAGTGTCTCCGCGAAACCGGCTTCGTCTTTCTCTTCGCGCCGCTCTATCACCCGGCCATGAAAGCTCTCGGTCCGCTCCGCCGCGCGCTCGGCTTCCGCACTATCTTCAACCTCGTCGGCCCGCTCACGAATCCAGCTCATGCACGCACGCAAGTGATTGGTGTGCTCGCTCCCAGCCGCGTTTTGCTCGTTGGCCGCACGCTCGCTGCGCTCGGCGCTCGGCGCGCGTTCGTTGTTCACGGCACCGACGGAATTGACGAACTCACTACCACGGGCGAATCGGTTGTCGCGCGCATTGAGGAGTCGGAGTCTGGAAAGCCGGAGCTGAAAGCCGCGCGCGTTACGCCGGAGATGGCCGGGTTGCCTCGCGCCACGATCGACCAATTCACCGGCGGCGACGTGGCCACCAACAAAGCGCTGCTTTATGACGTTCTCACCGGTATTCCCGGCGCGCGTCGCGACGTCGTCTTGCTCAACTCTGCGGCTGTTCTGGTCGCCGCCGGCCTCGCCGGCGATCTCAAAGAGGGCGTCGCCCTCGGCGCCGAAGCCATCGACTCTGGCCAGGCCGCTGCCACTCTCGCAAAACTTCAGCAATTCGGCACGAAACACACGACGCAGCAGTAACCCGAATTCAATAGCGGGTTCAAAGCTTCCTCTTTAGGCGCCCACTACAGCAGCCCCGACCTCCCGGCCAGCCGCTGCGCAAAGAGCCAGGAGAGCAGTGAAACGGCAAGCGCAGCCGCCACCCATCCGGCGGGTTCCAGCGCGCGCCCAGTTGCGGCGGTCAGATGCAGTTGAGTAAACGAAATCTCCCGCGCGTTGGCCAAACCCACTCGCGCCAGCTCACACCCGCACCAGCCAATGATCGCAACCACTACTACGATTCCGGGCAACGCGCGCAGCCACGGGAAGGGAATCGGCTTGGGCACTGCGGCCTCATCCCGCACCCGCTCCATCGTCGCCGCCAGAAAACCGGATGAGGGAATCAATTCCCCTTCATCGCCGAGAATCGGGTCGATCGCGCCATGATCCGTGTGGGGATTCAGATTGCTCTTCATTCCAGGACCTCCTTTTCAGGCCGAAGCGTCGAGCTCAGCAGCGGCGCGCTTTGTTCGCTCAGGTGCGGAAATCTTTTCCGCAACAGCTCGCGTCCGCGCGCCAGGCGCGCTTTCACCGTTCCCTCGGGCAGGCCCATCGTCCGCGACGCGGCGGCCACATCCATCTCGTGAAAGTAATAGAGCACCACCGGCTCGCGATAGCGCGTAGGCAACGCCAGCACGGCTCCCCTCACTGCGTCGTCGCTCTGCTTCCTGGCCAGCCCTTCGTGCTGCGTGGCGGGGCCGGTCGGCTCAGCCGCATCTTCCAGAGGCACGTTGACCGCGGGAAACCGCAGCAACTCGGAGCGAAACACATTTGCCGCAAGAGCAAAGAGCCACGTCGAAAAGCTTGACTCGCGCCGCCATCCGGCCAGCCCGCGCCAAGCCCGCAAAAAAGCCTCCTGCGCCATCTCTTCTGCTCGCCCGCGATCACGGCAATACCGCCAGGCCATATTCACCAGAGGTCCCTGCCAGCGACGAACAACGCCTTCGAAGGCCTGCACTTCGCCCGCCAGCACGCGATTCACATCGGCCAGGTCTTCTTCGGCGCTCATCGCAGCAGGCATCTCTTGATCGCGTTCCTCTCGAAACCGTAAGACCAGTCCCATTCGGCTCCGGTTGCATTTTCTCTAGAAGAATCTTCTTTCGCAGATTATGCAACCGGATGCCGCCTCCCCATGTCGTACCGGTTGCAAGGGGAAGATCCCCGGCGAGGAGGAAGAGATGAATGTATTCTTGCTGTTTCCAATCGTGATCGTTGCGATAGTGTTCACATTCACCGGTGTGGTGCACTGGGTCGACACCCAGCGGAAGGAGCGCGAGGCCTATTACAAGGCGGAAACCCTTCGCCGGATAACCGAAGCCTCGGGCGAAGGGGCCAAAGCAGCCCTCGAATTGATGCGGGCAGATGATCGGCTCAAGCGCATCCGCGCTCGCGAGGGCATGAAGATTGGCGGCCTGGTCAACATCGGCGTTGGCATCGGCCTGTTGATTTTTCTGCATGGGCTGCTGCCCGGAACCTCGATCTACCTTTGTGGGCTGATTCCGGGGTTCATTGGCGTGGGTTTCCTCGTTTACGTATTCTTCCTCGCTGCGCCAGTGGAGTAATAGCTGAGTGGCCTAGCGCGGGCGCAACTGTGTTCCAATTGCGCTCGCGCGCGCCGGCTCCGCCACAATCTCCGCCGTTTGACTTGCCAGCCGCCACCTACGACAATAGAGGAGTTGCCCCGCCAATCGTGGGCCTGTGGCGCAGCTGGGAGCGCGCTTCCATGGCATGGAAGAGGTCGTCGGTTCGATCCCGACCAGGTCCACCAATCACAATCAAGAAAATTGGCTTTGTAGACCGTGGGGACGGAAAGCCACGGCATTGCCCCCGAGTCAGCTACTGAAGTCTGATAAAGTGAAGACTCGAATTTATAAGTTTTGGAGGCGATATGGCCCGTAACCTGCTTCCGTTGCTGGGCGCGTTGTCCCTGGCATCCTGCGTACTGTCCGCGACGAATGCGGCGGCGGCAACGCCAATGGGCTCACCGGCCCCCCTTCTATCTCAGACGCAGCCGCTCCAGGCGCAGCCTTCTCAGGCCCTGGTGGGCACCTGGTCTGCGACGGTGAACTGGAACCTGCCGTCCGGGCTGTTGATCACCACCAGCTTCATGTCTAACGGCACCATCCAATCGACGACCCAAAATCACATGGGAATGAGCTTCACGCTCATGGGCACCTACCAGTTCAACGCCGCGCAGGGCACGCTGAGCTACAAGTGGTCGGATTACTTGCCGAAACAAACCTGCGTCGGCGGATTCTGCACACCGGCGCAGCCCCCGGCACCGATGGGCGTGGTGGTCACCAACAGCATTCGGTTCCTGAGCACCACCCAGTTCGTCGCCACCTCGAACGATGCCTCGACGACCTACGTCCGCACCAACGCGGCGGGTTTCCCGACTCCCTGAACACGCTTGCAGGCCGCTGCGTCATCGTCTCCCTGTCTGGGGCTGGCCAGACCCCCGAAGAACGATTCCAACCCTGACTCCGGGTTCCTGGCGATGTCCGATCTCGATCGCCAATCATCTCAGTGAACGGATGTTATGATTTCCGTGTTTCCGTGTATTTGGGGAATTCAATTTCATAAGACATCGCCCCGCTCAAGGAGCTCTTCCCCTTGCCGTTCGACGTCTTCGTCAGTCACTCATCGAAGGACAGGCTCGTCGCCAATGCGCTCTGCGCGCGGCTTGAGGCGGCCGGCATTCGCTGCTGGATCGCCCCGCGTGACATCGTGGCCGGAACATCCTACGGCGAATCCATCATTGAAGCGATTCACTCCGTAAAGGTGATGGTGCTCGTTCTCTCCGCGAACGCAAATTCATCGGGCCACATTCCCAAGGAAGTCGAGCGCGCGGTAAGCAACGGCGTGGCCATCCTGCCCTTCCGCATTGAAGATGTTCCTCCGGGCAAGTCACTGGATTATTTCATCGGCTCGGTCCATTGGCTCGACGCCTTGACGCCGCCCCTCGAAAAGCATCTCGACGAATTGGTTGAAACGGTTCAAAAGCTGATCACGCCCCCGACAGCGTTCCCAGCAGCCGGTGTGCTGCAGTCCGCGCCGGCAAATTCGTCAGCCCTTCGGCCCATGACGCCCGCTCGTGCCGGCAATGCAATTCCGTCAAAGAAACTTTGGATCGGCATCGCCGCGGTCGTCGTCGTAGCAGCAATCCTTTTTGGCTTCATCCTCCTCAGGCCAAAACCGCCGGGACCAATCTCGCCAACCGTGAACCCTTCACCCAACCCAGCGGTCGTCTCGCCCACACCGGGTCCCACACCCAGCCCCGGTCCTTCCACTACCGCCGATCCCATCGTCGGCTGCTATCACTGGTTCAATAACGGATCGGTTTTTATTCACTCGAGTGGCGTCATCCAGGGCGGTCCCTTCACGGGACATTGGCGGCTCGTGAACGCCGCACAGCGCAAATACACCTTTACATGGCCTGAAGCGATCGACACAGTCACCATCACGTCCGACCAGCGCTCGTTGAGCGGAAGCAATCAATATGGCTACCCGATTGCGGCCACACGTGTCGCGAGCACGTTCGGCATCATCGGCACCTGGAACATGTCGAATAACGTTCCACTGGTTGTATCCACGAATGGCGTCTTCTCGGCCGGAACGTTCTCGGGAACCTGGCAAACCGTCGATGCCTCGCGCGGAATCTACACGCTCACCTGGCCGGACCCCGTCGATAGCGTCACGCTTTCCGCTGACGATCAAACCATCTCCGGAGCGAACCAGTACGGCGTGGCGACTTCAGGGACGAGAGTGGAACCCTGCAACGTGAATTGAAATCCGCTGCAACAGGCGGCATTTAAAATCTCATCGCGGCTTGGCGCCCTGCAAAAATTTCACCACGCTCGGCATATTGTCGGGGCTCCCTGGTTCGCGTGCCAGTTCCATCGCGATGGCCAGGGATTTGGTCAGAGAGTCCTTGGCCTCGGTCCCAACATTCGATCGCTGACTCAGGTTATAGAGAATCCACAGCAGATCCACCCTCACTTGTGTTTCGCCGCCATGCGTCTCGGTGATCTTCTCGAGCATTTGCGCAGCCGTTCGAATCGCATCGATCCCCGCCGTATTCTGGCCGACCCAGTAGAGAACAATGCCGGCATGGTTTGATGCCAATGCCGCGTTATGTTGCGCATCCACGTCTGCCGGATCGGCGCGGAGCAACTGCAATCGAATCGCCAGGTTTTTTTGAAAAGACGCGATCGCCGCCGTGGCATTTTGCGTTCCGCCCTGCCCGTCGCCGGCTTGGTCGAGCGTTGCCGCCACGTTGAATTCCTGGTTTCCGAGTTGCTCGAACGACGGCGCGGTTCTCTTCAGACAATCCGAGCCCGCCGGCCCGTGCTGCGCCACTTGCTGGCAGATCGTGAGTTCCTGGTCGAAATTCTTGAAGGCATTCGCAAAATCGTTTTGCGCCGACAATGCTGTTCCCAGCTTGTCGAATCCGCTTGCAAGCGCCGCTTGATCTTCCAAGCTGCCGGGGTTTGCGTCGGCTTGTTTCTGGAGAGTCGCGAGCTCCCCCTGGCGGATCGAAAGTTCCTGAGCCGGACAAATGATTCGAAACGCGTCGTAGCCGACATTGATGTTGCGCATGCGCGTGCGGCTTGTGATCTTGAAGATCAGTTGCTTTGTATATTGAGGCCCCAACATCTTGGAGGCCCAGTCCATCTCGAATTCATCATCGTGCCCGGCGATCGGCTTGTAACTCCAGGTGCAAACGTCATTTTTCAGGTCGAGCTCAAAGCCGTTTTCGTAGATATGCCTGCTGACGCAGGTGCCGTCGCTGCGCCACTCCTGATCTGTCGATGAAACTCCTTGGTCCACATGCCAGACTCCCACCATGTAATCTCGCGATGCCTTCGCGGGATCGTCGGTGAGGCGATTGGTTGAGTCGACGCACGCGCGCAGCTTTTCTCCCGTGCCGCCCGCGTCCAATTGCTCGTCTGCGGCCGCCGCCCAGACGACGGCCTGCCATCGCTGCGCTTCCTTCGCATCCGCTTCGCTCTTGGCTGTGTGAGTCGCCTCGTCTGCTTTCTCCAGGGCGCCCGCCAACTGCGCCTGCTTTGAAACGGCGAGGTCCTCCGCTTGCCGCTCCCGCACGCTTTCGTCCAATGCCACCTTCTTCTGCTCGAGAGCCACCTTTGCTTCCTGATCCGCCTGCTGCTGGGCAGAAACGGCCTGCTTCTTCCCCCGGCTCGCCACCACCGCCAGCCACGAAACCCCCACCAGACACGCCACCAGAACCGCGGCCCAGACAACGATGATTCTTTGGCGTCGCCGCTGCTTGGCCAATTGCTGCCTTGCGGCTTCAAGTGCGGTAGCCTCGTGCCTCGTATCGCGGCTCTCTTTTGCCACCAGCGCGAGCACATCGTGGATCAGCTCGATCCGAACCAACCCACCGCGCTCTTCCCGGCGCAGAATGCGTCGATCCACAAGGCTCTGAATCGCCGCTTCGCTCACGCCAGGCTCCGCCAGCGCGTTGTCCAGCGCGCAACTGTCGCGGTAGCCTGCAGTCGTCAGCAGCCGATCCTCGACGAAATAACGCACCCTGACGTCCAGCCCCGCGAATCCTTGGTTGTAAAACTGCGCAATGATCTGCTGCGTGTTTTCGCCCTGGATCAGGTCGGCGCTGATCTCCGCTTGTCCGCGTGCGATGCGTTGCTCATTCAGCTCGCGGCAAACCAGCGACAGAAGCGCGGGTTCGATCGAAATCTCTTCCAGTTGTCCGGAGTCGCCCCTCGCGGCTCCGCCAACAAACCTCACAATGCGTGCCGCGACGCTAGCGCTCAGCAACCCTCCGCCCGCTGTCTCAATCGCCGCAGCCGCACGATCGCCGCGCATCGGCGTAAGCCGCATCCGATTCTGCATAATGGGCCGAATGACTGTCTTCAGGCTCTCGAACTCGGCCAGATAATCTTCGCGGAACGTAAAGACCATCTTGATGTTCTGGCGGAGCAAATCGAATTGATCTAGAAGCTCCGGATGCACCGTGAGTTCGCGTTCCAGCGCCGGTGGCAACCGGTTTTCGATCAATTCGCCCAGCTGTTGCAGCATCAGTTGCGTGCGCGTGGTTTGCTCCGGCGTCTGCCGGCCCAGCGTAAAGATCTCCTCAAACTGATCGAACGCCAGCACCGGCACAACCGGTCGCCCATGGGGATTCAGGAACTGGGTTTCTGGCCGATGCAGGTATTGCCAGAAGCCGTCGCCCGCCAAGACCGCGCTCGCGCTCACTTCGTGGTTAGCGCATGCAGCCTTGAGCGCCTGCCACACTTGATCGATCAGCACAGGCGCCCCTGCTTCGAGACTCAAGCGCAGATATACCGGCAGATAGCCGGCGCGGCGCAGGTTCGGAAATACACCCGCATTCAGCAGCGATGATTTTCCCAATCCCGACTGGCCGAATAACACCGTAAGAGGTTCACGCTCGATCAACCGAAACAATTCATCTGTTTCGGCTTCGCGGCCGTGAAAGTACATGCGCGAGTCTTCGCCGAACGGCAATAACCCCGGCCACGGGCGTTCAGCGTCGATTGTCGGTAGCTCGTTCATTGCTTACCTTGCATGCGTGCACGCATGGCGTTGAAGGCCTTCACAATTGCATCCGCCTGATGGCTCTGCAGGCTGCCTGCGGGGGCTTGTTCAATGTGCACCATCTTGAACGCCGGAGGAATTTCGTTGCTCGTAACCACCGGAGTATCGTCAATCACCAGCGGGCACAGGAAGGTGAGGCTGCTGCCGGTGAAGTCGAGGTTCCGCTCGCTGGCCCACGCCCATTCCTTGCGGAAGAATCCGGTGCGTTGTTCCGCTGTTCGCGAAAGCACCGGTACAAACAAGGCGCATTGCTGGATCGCGAGCCGAATACGCGCCGTGTAATCGCTGCCCCAATCCAGTTGCTGGCGGTCGAGCCACACCGGCAGTCCTGCGTCCTGCAATTCCGCGGCAAGCCGCAGCGCGGCCGGCCGATCCTCGCTGGCGTAGCTGATGAACAGGCTCCCCGGCGGCATGGTTTCCGGCATCGGACCGGGCTCCGGCTCCTTCCCCGCCGCGTCGCCACCTTGCCGTTCCTGCCAACGTCGCGCGAGTTCGGCCACGAAGTCGACCGGGTCTAGTGACAGCACCACGGTTTCGCGGCTGAAGCTGGCCAGGAAGGCGACCAACGGCGCATTCGATTCCGCTTCCACGTCGATCAGGTACTCTGAGAAGCCACGCTCGGCTGATAGCTTGCTGTTTTTGGCCGTGCGCAGGATGAAGCGTGCGAGCCAGTCGGGAAATCCGCAGCCGAGGAAGAGCAGGTGATTGTGCCCCAATTCGTCGAAGAGCCGCTCTGGACGCTTTTCCGGAATTTGCAGTGCGGTCACCCACTCGAGTTCGTCTTCTTCCGCAATCACGTACTTGGGCAGCACCGACATCCGGCCAAACAGTCCGTAAACTACCGGCACATCGCGCGGGCCGTCGGGCAGATCGCCGGCTTCGCTGGGATTGAACGCCAGTTCGCGCGTCTCCGCGCGTCCGCCAAAACGCGCCGCGTTGATCGCCTGGGCTAGAAGGTTGTCGGTGCAAAAGCTCGCGAAAAGATTCAGGTCACGAATGCTGGCGAGCTGCAGCAAAGGCTCCGGGATTTTGACGGTGAGTTTGGCGGCGATATCGCCTAACTCGCGATAGACTGACTGCCGTCTGCTCCCGGGCTTCGCGAGATAACCTCCGACCACCTCGTTAAGCGTCGCGGATTCGCCCAGATCCCCGACCTTCAGTCGAGCCGCAAGTTCGCGCGCCAGCAGCCGGTGGTATGGCTCGAGTCGCCCATCATGATCCACGATGACAAGTTCTGGTCCAACAATGGGGATGACGCTATGCGCCTCAATGTAGGCCAGCAACTCGTCCCAAAAACTGTCCTGATCCGGCATCATGACCGGTGTCCTTAGGCTGCAAGGAATTTGTGCACCACGGTGAGTGTTAGTGTAGCGCAGCCGGTAAGTTACTCAGCAAGATACATCCTTTTCCGCGCCTTTTGCTTCTTGCAGGAGATAGGATTGCTATACCTTGCCTGCCTTCGCGCAAGGTCCGGGGTCGGAGCCTTCGAAACCTATACTCTCAAGTCTGGAGTGTCAGAATGCTGATCCGGCTGGCATACGACATACAATTCGACATTCCGGCCACTGTGGCAATGGTGGCGCTTCTCAATGTCCATCCTTCGCGCGCTCACGACTTGCTGGAGCCCGACGAGTTGCAAACCGAACCGAACCTTGAAATCACCCATTACAACGATAGTTTCGGGAATCGTTGCGCGCGGTTTGTCGCTCCGCAAGGACAGCTCAGGCTTTTCAATTCCACGCTGATTCGAGACTCCGGAGTTCCGGATGAATTCAATTGGTTGGCGCGCGAGTCGGCCGTCGGCGATCTGCCCCACGAAATGCTCAGCTTCCTGCTCAATAGCCGCTACTGCGAAGTGGATCGATTTTCGACCATTGCGCTCGAGCTTTTTGGACACATCCTGCCCGGCTGGGGCCGCGTGCAGGCGATTTGCAACTGGGTAAACAATAAAGTGGCGTTCAACTATCAGCAGGCGCGGCCCACAAAAACGGCTCTCGATGTGTTTACGGAGCGCGTGGGCGTTTGCCGAGACTTTCAACATCTGGCGATCACCTTCTGTCGCGCACTCAACATTCCCGCGCGCTATGCGACCGGCTATTTGGGCGACATCGGCGTGCCTGAGAGGCTTCCCATGGACTTCAGCGCATGGTTCGAGGCGTATCTGGGAGGCCGCTGGTGGACGTTCGATGCACGCAACAACCAACCGCGGATCGGCCGCGTGCTCATGGCGACAGGGCGGGACGCCGCCGATGTCGCGATGACCACTTCGTTTGGGCAGGCTGACTTGCGCAGTTTCTTCGTCGTCACCGAGGAAGAGAAGGAGAAAAACTCCTAGCGCGTCTTGTACTTTGCCCGCATCAGGTGAACTGTGTTGAAACCTTTCTCATTCTCGAATGCTATTGTTTGATCTCGTGCTCGCATCAAATCTCGTATCGGGAGGATTCCATGGAACTGGGCATGATCGGCTTGGGCAGGATGGGAAACAACATGGTCCGGC
This sequence comes from Occallatibacter sp., assembly GCA_049518955.1. Lineage (GTDB taxonomy): Bacteria > Acidobacteriota > Terriglobia > Terriglobales > Acidobacteriaceae > Telmatobacter. The sequence continues at coordinate 69,455 of JBEKRG010000002.1, read as the reverse complement.
GTCTAATGAAGGCCGGCCACCACTGCGTTGTCTACGACATTCATTCGGATGCTGTGCAATCGATTGCCAAAGAAGGCGCGGTCGGCGCCAATTCGCTTGAAGATTTCGTGAAGAAATTAAAGACACCTCGCGCCATCTGGATGATGGTGCCGGCGGGCGTGGTCGATGCCACCCTCAAAGGTCTCACTCCTCTGCTCGAAGCGGATGATGTGGTCATCGATGGGGGGAACTCCTATTATCGCGACGACATTCTCCGCGCTGCTGAATTGAAACCGAAGGGCATCCACTATGTTGACGCGGGAACCAGCGGCGGAGTGTGGGGAGCGGAGCGCGGTTACTGCCTGATGATCGGCGGCGAAAAAAATGTGGTTCAGAGACTGGACCCCATTTTCTCCGCATTGGCGCCGTCCATCGATTCGGCGCCGCGCACGCCCGGCCGCGAAAAGGTGGGCGGCACAGCCGAGCATGGTTATTTGCACTGCGGACCCAACGGCGCCGGCCACTTTGTGAAGATGGTGCACAACGGAATCGAATACGGAATCATGGCCGCGTATGCAGAGGGGTTGAACATTCTCCATCATGCGAATGTCGGTAAGCAGCAGGAAAAAGTGGACGCCGAAACTACCCCCCTGCGTAACCCTGAGGTGTACCAGTACGACCTGAACCTTTCCGACATCACCGAAGTTTGGCGCCGCGGCAGCGTGATCGCATCCTGGCTCCTCGATCTCGCCGCCATCTCCCTCCTCGACAGTCCGGATCTGGCAAAATTTACGGGCCACGTGTCGGACTCAGGTGAAGGACGCTGGACCATTACCGCCGCCATTGACGAATCGGTTCCGGCCCCCGTGCTCAGTGCCGCGTTGTATGAGCGCTTCAGTTCGCGCGGCGAAGACACTTTCGCCGACAAGCTCTTATCCGCGCTGCGTTTCCAATTCGGCGGACACGAAGAGAAAACCGGCCAGAAAGAAGGCGCCTGATGCCCCGGTCGAAATCGGACGCTCTCGTTGTCTTCGGTGCCACTGGCGATCTGGCACACAAAATGATCCTTCCCGCGCTCTATGCAATGGTCAAGCGCGGGGCGCTCAAGGTTCCGGTGATCGGCGTTGCCTTCCCGAAATGGAGTCCTGAGCGATTGCATCGGCGTGTGATCGACAGCATCAAGCGCGCGGGCGGAATCGATGACAAAGCCGCGCTTAAACGTCTTCTGTCGTTGCTAACGTACGTGAGTGGCGATTACGCAGACAGCAGTACATTCATGGCGATCAAAAAGGCTCTGGGGAAGGCGCGCCGTCCTGCGTACTATCTGGCAATCCCGCCTGCGCTGTTCGAAACGGTGATCAAGGGCCTTGGAGCCGCAAATCTGGCTGCGAACGCGCGCGTCATTGTTGAGAAACCGTTCGGCCGCGATCTGGCTTCAGCTCGCGAACTCAACCGGGTTGCGCACGCGGTGTTTCCTGAAGATTCCATTTTCCGTATCGATCACTTCCTTGGCAAAGAAGCGATCATGAATATCCTCTATTTCCGGTTCGCTAACTCGTTTCTTGAACCGATCTGGAACCGCAACTATGTGGCCAGCGTTCAGATCACCCTGTCGGAGAGTTTCGGCGTGGGTAAGCGCGGCGCGTTCTACGAAACAGCAGGCTGTCTGCGCGACGTGATTCAGAATCATCTTTTCCAAATCGTGGCGCTGCTGGCCATGGAGCCTCCCGCCGGCCGCAACTTTGGAGATGTGCAAACCGAAAAGGCCAAGGTCTTTCAAGCCATGTGCCCTCTGAAGCCCGAGGACGTTGTGCGCGGCCAATATATTGGCTACCGAGAAGAGTCGGACGTGGCGAAGCGATCTGATGTCGAAACCTATTGCGCCCTGCGTCTCTTCATCGACTCATGGCGCTGGGAGGGCGTGCCCTGGTATTTGCGCTCGGGCAAGTATCTCCCAACCACTGCAACTGAGATCGTTGTGGAGTTGAAGCCGCCCCCGCAGAAACTCTTTGCCGACGCAGTACGCGCGAATAGCCGTTCGAATTACCTGCGTTTTCGGCTCTCGCCCACTTCGGTCATCGCGCTCGCGGCGCGCGTCAAGCTTGCAGGTGAGGAATTCATCGGAGAGGATCGGGAGCTTTCCCTGTCCGATGAGCAGCCGGGAGAGGAGACCCCCTACGAACGGCTCTTGGGCGATGCAATGAAAGGCGACGGCGCGCTCTTCACCCGCGAGGACGCTGTTGAAGCGGCATGGGAAGTGGTCAATCGAGTTCTGAAGCACCATCCCCGGGTTCGCCGTTACAAACGCGGCACATGGGGGCCGAAGGAAGCTGACGCACTCATCGCCGTGGACGTCGGTTGGCATAATCCAACCCCGTAGGCCCGTTCCACTCGACAGGGCACATATTTCCAGCATGTAGCCGAAAGATGAAAAAGGCCGAAGTCGGCGGCCTTTTCTGAGCTCCAAATCGTCTCAGATCTCAAGCTGGAGTCAGTGCACGACCACGTAAACCACAGCGTTGTGGGTAATACCGTTGGCCGTGCCGGTAACCGCCACGGTGTACGAGCCCGTGGGCGTGTTTTCTACGGTCGTTTTACTCCCACCTCCCCCACCGCCGCCGCCATTCCCACTACTGCTCCCGCTGCCACCGCAACTCACCGGAAAAAATGCGGCTAGAAGCAGCGCCAGCCAGCTCATCCTGATCCATCGCGGCCTCCGCAACGGCAGGACAAAGATGAGGCAAAATGCAAGCGCTGTTCCTGCGCCAAACCAGGTGCGCATTTGCGAGGGAGTGCGCGTGAGCTTCGCGGTTGTGCTGGTGAAGGTCGTCGTGATCGTCAGCGTGGCTGAGGCAACGCCGTTCAGGGCAGCTGACGCCGGAGTCACACTGCAAGAAAGGTTGGTCGAAGACGGCGTGCAGTTAAGGCTGAGCGTGCCGTTGAAATTATTCACTGAGGCCAGGTTCAGGGTGACCGTTCCGCTGCTGCCCCCCGACACCGTGATTTGTGGGACCACGGGAACGACCGCGAAGTCGCCCACTGTCTGGGTCACGGTCAGGCTTTCGGTGGTGCTGGTCGAGGATGCGTAGTTGTTATCCCCGTAGTAGAGGGCGACAATTTGGTTGGCGCCGTTGTTCCAGAACGACGTGGGGCCCCCGCTGATTGAGACGGTGCTTGTAGCGCCCGTGGCAGAGGGATTCAAGTAGCGCTCGGTAAGCAAGACGCCATAGTCGTAGAAATAGACCCATCCAGTTGGCGCGATGCCATTGCTGCCTGTCACCGTCGCAGTCAGTTGTGCTTGTTGCGCTCCCGAAATGCTGCTGGGCGAAATGCTGAGAGTGGTGGTCGAAGCCGTGTATGAAGTGGCGCTCGTCTGCACCACGACCATATTCAGTTGATTCTCGCCCGCAGTTTGCCAGTTGGCGTCGCCGCTGTAAGCGAACTGCGCATAGTATTGGCCCGGCGCCAGATTCGAGAAGGTCGCCGTAGCTTGGGAGTACAGGCCGTAGATACCGGTCGCGGAGGCCAAAGGAACGGTTTGCTGGTAGGGCGGATTGGTGCAGGGCGGGAAAGTCAGGTTGGTTGTGTTCAGGCAAATGGTCACGGTACCCGTGGGACCGATCACACCCGGAGGTGCGACGCTCCCCGACAGGATGCCCACGCTCGGGCCCACTTCGGCGGAGATGCTGACGCTGCCACTGGGGCTGATTACCCATTCGTTTGAGGGGTACGCCAACGGCGCGAGAACGTTGATCAGTTGCACGGGATAGCCTTTGTTGACGGTGAAATTCAACGCAGCGGCAGATGAGGCCTGAAAGCTTGCGTCGCCGGAGTAGCTGGCGCTGGCCGTGTGCGAACCGACGGAGAGGGCCGGCGTGGTCCATGAGGCAATTCCGCTCACATTGAGAGGAATCGCGGTGGTTGCGCCATCCAATGTGAACGCGATGCTGCCCGTAGCGGAGCCATCGCTTTGCCCGGCAAGTAATTTCGCGCCCACGGGCTGCGCGGTGAGGTACGCCGGATAGCCATACGACAAACTCGAAATCGGGTTGGCGTTTGCGCTAACAGCTTTCAATACGAGGGTCGACGCTTCCGGCGAAACAGTGAGCGTCTGCGGCTGCGAGGTGCTGCTTGCGAACACGCCGTCTCCGCCGTAATGCGCAGTGAGCTCGTAGGTGCCGCCGGGCAAATCGTTCACTGATGCCGAGCCCTCTCCGCCGCTGAGCGCGATCGCAGTCTGGCTTCCATTCGAGGGCAATGGGGAATTGGCGAGGATCGCTACCGTTCCTGTGGGCGTGCCGCTGCCCGATGTGGGCGTGACGCTCGCGTTGAGTGTCACGTTCTGGCCGTGCGTGACCGTGCTGGGAGATACCTGGAGCGATGTGGCCGTGGAACTGAATGCAATCGCATTCCAGTTGTTGACCAGGTTGGCGGCGTCGACGGAGCCCCATCCGCTGGCTAAATCGAAGCCCGCAGCAGCGGAGTAGACTGTCGATTCGCCTTCTCCGGATCCCGCGCTCAGCGCGCAATCAGCATCGCCTTGCACGCACACGTCCCAGTTTCCGCCCAGCGTGACGTCGTGAAACGCCGTCGGCTTCTGCTGGGCCAATGGATAGAGCACCGTGTCGGCCTGGCCCTGGCGCCCATACTTCTGGACGACGAGCGCCGTGATGGCGGCCATCGCTGGTGTGGATCCCGATGTGCCTCCCACTAGGTCGAAGTTGAAGTTGCCGCTCGCGTCGGGCGTGCAGTCACCCTCGGAATCGCAGGTGACATAGGCGGAATAGTTGGCGCCGTTCGAGGCGAAGAGCGAGACATCGGGAATGTCGCGTACGCTATCGGCAGGCACGCCGGGTCCGGTTTGCCAGGCCGGCTTCGCGTAGCCGCTTACGCAGCCGCCGGTAATGGCGTTCACGTTGGTGCAATTGCTGGCCCCTCCGCCAGCGGCGTAGTTTCCGCTTCGGAACGCGTCCAGACCGTAGGCATCGTTCCACACCTGCTCAGTAATTGGAGTTTTCAGCGATCCTTTCGTCACGGGATCGTTCGCGGCGTTCCAAAACGTTGAGGCGCTGGGCGCGCCAGTTGCATAGTCGGAATAATAGAAGTCCGTGCCGCCGACCGCAATGTTCCATGGCGTGGAGGCCAGTCCATTCACCGCGGGACCGGCTAGCGATGCCTGATCGAGATAGTTCGTGTCGGGTGTCTGGCCGTAGTCTCCGGTGGCAACGAGCACGGTTTGACCTTGGGCCGCAGCCTGTTCCCATAGGGCGTTCCAAACCTGGTTGCCGCTGGTTCCCAGTTCTTGTTCGCCGGCGCCCCAGCTAATGCTCAATACATCCGCCTGGTCGTCCTCAATGGCGCGCAGCGCCGCAAGTGCCAGTGGATCCTGATAGGGCGAGCCGGCGGAGAGGTAGAGGTTGATGGTCGCGGCGGGAGCGACGGCTCCGGCCATCTCCACGTCGAGATACGATTCGACATCGCTCGAGTTCGCGCCCGGATCGCCGCCATCCAAGACGACTTGAACCGCTTGGGAACTCAGGCCGAAGACGCTTCGGTAGTCGTTCACCAGGCTGAGGTCGATGTTCGACTCATCAATGATGCCGATGGTGACGCCGGCGCCGGTTACGCTCGATGAATACAGCGGGTTGAGGTCGTACTCCGCATAGAAGTCCGCCGGAGCAACCCCGTAACGGAGCGGTTGCGAGCTGGAAGGCAGGTTGAACTCGGGTATGAAGCGGCGCGCGCTTGCGTCGTAGTAGCCCTTCCCGGCAACTTGAAGCTGGGGTGCGGGGCGAAAGTCGTGCAAGGGCGACAGGCCTGCAACGATTTGGGCAAGCGCTTCGGGGATTTGAATTTCTGTTGCATTGGCATGGTGCACTTCGCCATTCACAAGGTAGTCGCGTATCTGCGTGTGAAATGCGGCGTTCACCTGGCCCACGGTGCCGGAGAACTCAATGAACCGGCGGCCTTTGGAAACGCGATTGACAGCAAATCCGGAAGAGGTGAGCCAGCCGGTGACGGCATCCAGGTCCGCGTCGGCGGGCCCAAATCGGGTGCCCACCTCCTCCGAAGCAAGCCAATGGTGATAGCTCGATGAGCCGGGCGCATGCAAATCCCTGAGCAATTGCTGGAAGGCCGCTTCGCGATCCGGAGGCCGATTCAGCACGAGCAGCAGCCGCTGCGCCGGCGTGGATTCGTTCACCATCCCGACGTCGTATCGAGGCTGCGCCAGTGGGTGCACGGAACCGTGCAGCGTGACGAGCCTCGTGGTGTCGACAGGCTCGGTCACAAGCCGAGCCGTCAACAATTGAGCGGCCGCAGGAATCGAAAGGAAAGTTCCGAGAAGAAAGCAGAGACTTGGTGGCTTCACGTTGAGCTATGGCCTCCCTGTGGAATCACTTTCCAGGAATTCGGCTCTAACGACTGCTGAGTTTTTTTCGCTTAGGGTCCGAGAGCATTATAGCGCCCGGGAAATGTGCGATCACCGGATCGTTCACTCTGGACGTGTATGGGGGACGGCCTGAATGGAAGCGAAATCTTAAGGCTGCGCGAGCGATTGGCGCGGGGCTTGAGCGAGTCGTTGTCGAAGCTGAAAAGAAGCCACAGGGCGAAGCCAGCGCCGGTCTTAATGACGGCCTAACTCCTATTCACACGAAAGGCTTGGAAAACCGCATTTCCCAAGCCTAATGGTTCCTGCAATTTAGATGGTTGCGGGGGCTGGATTTGAACCAGCGACCTTTGGGTTATGAGCCCAACGAGCTACCGGGCTGCTCCACCCCGCACTTCCATCTTATCAAGCTGATGGATGGGGGTCAATCGAGTGCGACGACGGTGTCGGCACAGAGGATCATCTACGTACAAGCCATTTTTGAGGTTTGGCGAAGGCAAGGGAATCGCCGAAGAGCGGAGCCAATCCTCGCGTTCACTTCACCCGCCCAATCGCTTACTTCACGTCCGTTGCATCCTCGTCGGGTTCGCCTTCAACCGCGATGCGCAGCGAGCGCAGAAAGTGCAGGTCGTTAGGCGTGAAGGTCCCCGCCTCGCCCCCGGTCGCTTCATCCGTTCCAGCGGCAGCATTCTTCTCGGTGACTTCATTCAGCCCGATCGTGGCTTCAAGCATCAGCAACACGTCGAATCCGTGCTTGCGGATGTCCTGCACCACGCCGGCAATCTGTTCGCTCTCAATCACCGACTCATGGATGGCCTCGCCCAGTTGCTGAATCAATTCACGCAGACGGGATGTCACAGCTACCTCCATGAGCGGCGCACCCGTGGGAGAGGAATGCGGGTCGCAACGCGGAATCTCTTTACCTTACTTCCAATCAGGATCGAGAGCAACTCGAGAATCAGGATTGACAGCAACTCCCGACCCGCGCCAATTTGCGAAAAGCACCGTGAGCCACTGCTAACATCATAAACGGTATGGAACCGCGAAACATCGGCCGCGCTCTGGGCATCGGCGTTCGCGTCGCCGGGCGCATTGCCGGCCAGCGTTTTGCGAGCCCCGCGCCATCTGCCGCGAGCCCGCCACATCCCAATACGCAATCGGTCGCCGCCGGCCCCAGCCTTGTGTCTCAGGCTCTCCCTCAGGCTCAAACCGCGGGGCGCATCGTAGCTCGAACCGGCCCGAACCTCAGCAAGGGCATCGGCGAGCTCCTCCGTCCCTTCCGCCGCGTTGGCGGCGTCGTCTGGCTTGAAGCCACCGGTACATTCTTCCTATTATTCGCAGCTCTCTTCGCTCTGCGTCTTTGGCAAAACTGGTCTGGGATCGGCGCAATTTCTCGCGATTTCTCCATCGGCGCGGGCGTGGTTTTTCTCTACCTGGGAGTCAGTTCATTCTGGCGCGCACGCCGCAGATAGCGACGGCCTGTCGTTTGAATTTCTTCAATCGCGGAATTGCCGCCAGAACGAGCGATCGAGCAGGCCGCTCTCTCCTAAAGACCTTTCGAGTCGATGTCTTCGCCGCCCGCGAAGACCGCGCCGTCAAACACGATGACCCGCTCTTTGCGCAGATTGGCAACGTCCTCAAGCGGCGAGTGGCGAGTGAGAATGAATCGGCTGAGGAATCCAGGCTTGATCTGCCCAAACTTCTCCTTGAAGGCCAGTCGCTTCGATCCGGCCCCCGTGGCTGAGTTAATCACCGCCAGCGGCGAAAGCCCTGCTCGCTGCATCAACTCCAGTTCGTATAGGAATCCCAGTCCGTGGGCCACGCCATAGGAACCGGCGTCGGCGCCTGCGATCACCTGCACGCCCATCGCATGAGCCTTCACCAGGCTCTTCGCGTGCTGGTCGAGAATCTTCTTCAGGTTCCCAACGATCTCCGCATCCCAGCCCATCCGCTCTGCATGATCCACTTGGCATTGCACAGGCGCAAACGTTGGCACCCAGGCAATCTGCTTGTCGCGCATCTTCGCGAGCTGATCGTCGCGAACAAAAAAACCGTGCTCGATCGAATCCACGCCGCCGTCGATTACGTGATCGATGCCTGCATCTCCCGATGCATGCGCCAGCGTCTGCCTGCCAAAAGCTTTTGCCGCTGCAACGAAATCGCCGACTCGCTCCGCTGACATTTGCGGCGCCGTCGTGACCGCGCCTTTTTTGAAATTGATAATCCCGGTCGGAATCAGCTTAATGCGATCGGCTCCGGCTTTTACCCGCTCTTCCACGCACTGGCGCGGTGTCAAGCAATCCTCAAACGCCTCGGCCATGAAGCTGCCGTAACGGCCGCGATGATGAATCGCCGCGCCGGGGCTGTCGACATACGGCATCAGCGGTCGCTCCGCGCTCAAATAAAGCTTGCTCAGCGCCAGGCCAACGCCATTCTTGTCGCCGGCATCGCGAGTTGCCGTAATCCCCAGACGAACCAGCTTCTCCAGCCGCCGGCGCGCGTGGTCCAGCAACTCTCCCGGCGTCTGCTTAAGGTAGGCGGAGCGCTTGTCCGGATCAAGTTCGCCGCCTTCGAGGAAAAAATGCGTGTGTGCGTCCGTCAATCCTGGCAGCAGCGTGAATTGCGGCAGGTCGTGATCCGGCTGATTCTGACCGGGATTCAGTAAATCTGCCGGCGGCAAACCCTCCCCGGCAAAAAGAACCGACTTCCGGTCGTACACAACATTGGCATTGTGCAGGGGCGTGGTGCCTACGCTGTCCAGCAGCGTTCCAATACGCATCCAGACGCGGCGGTCATCGGTCTCAGGGAAAACGAGATCAATCACAGGCATCACTCGTTGCCGCTCTAGTAGTCGACGGCCTCAACCTCTCTGCAAATACTCAGGATGGCTTCTGCCTGGCGGAAGCCGCACATTTCAGCGGATTCCCCTTCTCCACGTCGGCCCTGCTCCAGCGCTTCACGCAACTTGGCCACCATCGGATGACCGGCGGACAGCGGCGAGGGAGTCTTCTCAGGATTCGCCAGCGCGAAATCCAAGCCCGCTTCCATCCCCAGCGTCAGGTACGCCTTCTCAAGGTCCTCGCGAATCTCTTTCGGCGTGCCCCAGGCAAAGTTTGAAAGGCCGACAATCATGTGTACGCCCTTCAAATCTGGATCGGCGCTGATCAACCGCATCGCGTCCAGTCCGATGTTCACTAGGCCGTATGTGTCCGCGCCCACCGGCGCAAGGCCGGTATCGATGATGATCTGATCGTTGCGGCGGCCCGCCTTGGTCGCCAGCAGTTCAACAAAATGCTTGGCCGCGCGATACGAGTCCTGCGGATTCAGGCATTGCGAAGCTCCCCCGGGCACAAACATCTCCGAGGCCATCACCACGGCGAGCGTGTCGTAGTGCTTCACCAGCTCCACCATCTCGTCCAGCCGCTCGCGCGACGCGGCCAGCGAATTCAGAATCGGCGGGCCACTCTTCTTCCGGTCGTAATGCGCCAACGCAATCTTGTGGTAGTCAACCGACGGATTGTCGAAGGCGATCGGCGTCGACGTGGCTTCCTGAATGGCCGGAATTACGTCGGGCAGAAAGTCAAGCATCTCCTTGCTTCGCACCTGAATCCGTTGCGTGCCGTCGATATTGAGCGTCAGATAATCCGCGCCCAGGTCGGCCTGCAGTTTGGCCAGTTGTCCGTAGCCCTCAGGATCGCGCGCATTAAACGCTTTGCGCGCGCGGGCGTAAGAGTTGTTCATCAATTCGCCGACAATATGCAGTTTTCTATTCATTGCTTTTGTAGCTCCGGAATGGGAGTGGCCGACTCCGCCTTTGCGGCCTCCCGTTTTGAACTGTGGTCGCGGCCCAGCCAAAGGTTCGCCCACGCCGATGTTCCTCGCAGCCCCTGGTTCTGGACCACGGGCACATGATCGAGCAGGTTTTCTTCGTGGCCGTCATGTTTCAGGCGCTCGTATGCGCGCAGCCAGATGCAGTGGCCGTATCCGTCCACTTCGCAGCGGCCTTCGCGCGTGCCGCCGCATGGGCCGTTGCGCTGGTTTTTCGCGCACTGCGATTCGGGACAAAGATACGCAATGTCGGGCAGCGAGCAGTCGCCGCAGTCCTTGCACTGGTAGAGGATGGCCTTGCTCACATGCTCCAGGGCCCGCAACGGCTTCGGTCCCTGCATCGGGTCCTTTGAGCGCGCGCACGCCTTCGCGCCCCAACGTGCGAACGCCGTGCCGGGAGCGAACATCGTCGCGTGCGACAGCTTGGATATTTGATAAACCGCGGTCACGTGCTTCGATGGAGTCTTGCTGCGCGGTGTTTCCTCAAGCGGATTCGCCAGCCCGGTCGTGGGATCTTCAGAGTAGAAGAAGAACTCTCCCGCTCGCGAAAACTTGATCTCGCGCGCGAACTGCTTCCAGTCGTCCGGCGCAAAGCTTCGCTCAATCTCCAGAATCCGCTCAATCGCGGCGAGGTTGTGCACTCCGCCCAGGTACACGCCGCGGAATCCGAGCCCGCGATAGACCGCAATCTGCTTGGCCGCGAGCTCGAGAAAAAATGCTTTGCCGCGGTCCGGCGATCCGCTTTGAATCTGGCAAACTTCCCATAGCGCATCACTTACCACCACGCCCGGAATCCTGCCCTCATGAAAAAGATCGGCCACGCGCGGGCTCAGTACGTACACGTTGCCGATCAGCGGAGTCTCCTTCATCTCGTGCGCGTCCATGTAGCGGCGCAACTCCGAGATCTTCCGCGAGTCGAATCCGATCTGGTTGATGATGAACCGCGCGCCGCACTCAACCTTTTTCCCGAGCTTCTGGTATTGCGGAATGACCTCGCCCTCGCGCAGCTTGAAGTTAGTGGTCACCGCGCCAATGCAGAATTGCGTTTTTTCCAGTTGCTGTCGCTTGCCGTTTGCCGCCGACGCACCGAGGCCTTGGTTCATTTTGTTGAGTAGAGAAATCAGACCAATGGAATCGATGTCGAATACCGGCCGCGCCAAGCCGTCGTTGCCTGCCACCGGATAGTCGCCCGTCATGGCCAGAATGTTGTTGAAACCCTCGCTGTTCAGCATCCAGGCCTCACTCTCAAGGCCATTACGGTTCAGATCCTTGCAGGTGAGATGGATGACGACTTCCTTGCCCGCGTAGAGAATGGGCCGGCCCATAACCAGCGGCGCTAGTTGCGGATTGCCTCCGGCGTTATCTGTTATCGAGATCCAGTCAATGTCGCCACACGCAACCAGGTCGTTGGCAAAGTTGCGCGCCTTGATGGCACTCACTCCAGCCATTGAACCGCGTACAGACACAAGCTCGGTAGCGACTAGAAATCGCGTTGGATCGGCGAGTTTTTCACGCAGCGTTGGCATCCGCCCAGAAAGGCTCCATAATGAGCGTATCATGAATTTATTCGAGTCGTGAACTATAGAGAGGAACGTTCCCGTAAACATCTCAAATAAAATAGGATAACTGTAGTGTCGGATAAAACTTGGCCCTGCGTTTGGCGAGCGCTCGGGCTCGGTACGCGAGCGACCCACTTCTCAAAGATACTTCCGAATTACCGTGCCAAAACGGGTGTAGAGGAACGAGACACCCAGCAGCGCCAGCCCGAGGACGATCAGCGTGGTGTAGCGATCGGGAGGCGCGAGAGCCCACACATCCATGAGCAGAATCTTGACCACGCTTACCAGCAGCAGCGCAAGCCCGGCGAGCCGGAAACTACGCTCACCCACCGCGAGCGCGAAGAGAAAAACGGCAACACCCATCACGCTCCATGCAATCGTAATGTGGCCGGAGCTCAGTTTCACGGCCAGTGCCACGACCATCAAGCCAAACGGAGCGAAAAAAAACCACTGTTCCGGCCGCCGAATGATCACGGCAACTTCTCTCACCGGCTCAATCCAATCGCCCGCCCAAAGCTCCGGCTTGCGGAGCTTGAAAGCAAAAGGAAGCGCTGCCAACATCACCCCTGCGGCCAGTGCGACATGAAACAGTGATCCATTCCAGAACCCCTCTGGTGTGCTGGCTTCCAGATCGAAGAAAACCCCTCGCATCACGGTCGCCACGGCCAGTGCCACAGCCCAAACCACAAAAGCGCGGCGCCTCATTAGCCATGCTGCACCCATAAGCACGGTCGCCATTGCTGCCCAAATGCTTGTCACCCAGATCGCACCATTGGGTACCGGAACCCAGTCGGATGGGAAGCGATAGGCGAACCAAAGTGCAATCGCGAGCGTTCCCAATCCGTCAGTGAGCGTTCCGGCAACATGCTCGGCCTGCTTGCAGCGGTCGCGATTCAGCGTCCGCTCAAACAGCCAATAGCCAACTGCTGCGAGTACCAGCACCTCAAACAATGCGGAATGAACGGGGCTGAAGGGCGCCGGATACCCAGTCGGCGCTGCAATTCCGCCAAAATGATTGTCGAAAACATCGAAGGCGAGGCACTTCGCAAACGCGGCGCCGGCGAGCAGGATTCCTTGCCATCGCAAGGATGCAATTCGCGAGGCGCGGCCAACTTCAAACAGCGCCACTCCCAGCGCTGCCCAAACCACGGCGAGGAAAAGATCCGATGACAGATTGGCAGCGGTAATCGCCACGAGAGTCGATGCCACCCATGAGTAGCCCAAAGCGATCGGTGCGCGTGAATCCCCCGGTATCGGTTTCCCGCGCATTCCCGCATAAACCAATGCAACGGATAAAAGCATCGGCGCTTTGTGGTCCCACCAGCCTGAACCGCTGCTCCAAAGAATCCATGGAAACCATCCAATCACAGCAGCCGCGGCAAGAAGATCGGCCTGCATACCCACTGAAGCCGCTTTAAACCTCTGCGCAACGAATCCCATGAGAACGGCGAGCGCCAACCAACTCGGAACTACCCACACGGCCGGAAGAGCAACCCATAAGGCAGACGCCGCCGCAGCGACGGCCAGGAAACTTGTGATGCCCATTGCGATCGCTTCGAAGTCGCTCTGCTCATTGATATGCGGCCAGCGGCGCGGGTAGACCTCGCCATGGATCCAGTAAAGGACGGCCGCCAACGCGAGCGCCACCGTCAATGAGACATGATGATTCGGGTCGGCATAGTCCAGGCGGAAGAGCACGAGAGGAACCACATCGCGGATGGCAAGCACCGCTCCCGTGGCCAGTCCCGCCAGTAGGCCGAGGCGCCGAAAGACCGGTTCATCCATGCGCAGCCCGCAGAGAGCCAGGACCTGTGCCTCAATCAGCCAGAGCACTGGCCAACTGACTCCGTGGAATTTGAAGGGCACCGCTGCGACCAGCAGAACCACGCCGATTGCAGAAAGAACGACGAATGCCTTCCGGCGACGTGCCCGCAACGTAAACGCCAGCGCCATTTCGATCGCGCCCATCGCGGCCAGCGCCCACCACGCCCACTCTGGATGCGCCGCCTGGTACTTGAGCAGGCCCAGTACGCCTCCAGCATTCAGCACTGCGGCGAGCGTCGAAACATTTTCCTCGTTATCGTCCAGCGGCGTGCGCAACACGTACGCCAGGCGGAAGATGACCCAGTACATCACAATCAGCACAACCGACGGCCAGAACTCAACAAATGCCGCGTGGTCCGGCGGCAAAACGCGGGTGAGCCACACAAAATGGCTCAGGTAAACTGCAACAAGTCCCACCGCCTCAAGAACCGCCCAGTGACGAACCGTCGTCACCACCACCAGCCCCAGAGCCAGAATGGCGCTTGCGGTCAGGCTGAAGACCACCGTTCCGCTAGCAGCCTCAAGATGGCTCGTTAGGAGCGTGGCAAATCCCAGCAGAAACGCGAGGCCTGTCACCGTCTGTGAGCGATAACGCAAAGAATGCGCCACCATCCCCGCGGCGACGAGCAACATCAATACAAGGTCGGCAACGAGTGAATGAACGACCCGGGCTGCTGCAATATGGTGCATTGCAAATGTGGTAAAGAAGGCGAGCGCCCATCCGCCTCCAATGCCTGCGCGCGCAAAGATCTGATACGCTTTTTTGCGCTCTAACCACACGCCGCCGGCCAGAAGGACGAAGCTGACGGCGAAGCCGCACAGCACTTTGCCTGCCGGACCCCAAGTCTGAATCTTCCACGCGAGAAAAAAGGCTACTCCCAGAACGAGCAGAGCGATCCCTAGCTTGTTGAGCCAGTTTGTGCCGAGGCGTTCTTCCAGCGAGAAGGCCCGCTCGGAACCCGAAGGCTCGTCGGGTTCAGGAGCAGGTGGCTGGCCAAAGCGAGGTGGTGCGATCTGCGCTGACGGGTGTGTTGGCGGCGGCGCGGCAAACTGGGGGCTTCGCGGTGGTACGAACGAAGCTGTCGATTCAGGATGAAGAGTCGCAGAAACCCGCGTCGGCTCGGGTTCAGGCATGCGCGGGGTTGAGGTGGCGACGACTTCAACATCATGGAGTGGCACTGGTGGGACTGCCCGCGGCGCGGGCGCCGGGGTCGCAACCACTGCCTGGGTTGCTTCTCGCGACGGCTGAGCCGCAGCTGTCACCCGCCGGACGAGATTCTCGAGCCCCTCTTCCAGGTAATGTACGCGGCGGATCAAATCGGCCATCTCCGCGCGCAACTGGTTCGCGCGCGAGTTCGCCGTCACGATTGCGATGATCGGCAACGCAATGATCGCGACTACCAAGAGGACGAATAGAAGGACGATGCCATCCATGCGATTAGGTTGGAGGAATTATATGCCCCGCGGATAGAAGAGCTGCCAAGCTGCAGCAGGGATAGATCAGACCCTTGTCCTGGGCGCTTTCCGCGTCAAATGCCACACTCCCATTGCCAGGGCCAGCGAGCCAAGCCCATAAGCCAGCACCGCCGTTTCTCCGTGATGAATCTGCCAGCCCTTCCAGATGGCGAGCGCGGCGGCCACCAGCATCACAATCCCTCGAACGGGGTTCACGTGTAGATCCTTTCGGCGTCGCCTGCGAAGCGAGCAGAGACCGCTTCCATCCTAAACGCCAAATGGCAGGATCGACCCTGTCGCCCCAAGTCCCTATGATGAAAGTGGACGCAACACTGTTCGAATGGAGATTACATGTCCGATCCTGCCGTATCCGCCGCACCGCTTAAAAAGACTGCGCTGAATGCCACGCACCGCGCGCTCAACGCCAAAATGGTCGACTTCGGTGGCTGGGATATGCCGGTTGAGTATCCAGGTCCCGGCGCGGGCCTCATTGCCGAGCACCTCGCCGTCCGCACCGCCGTCGGCCTCTTTGACGTCTCGCACATGGGCGAACTTCAGTTTCGCGGCCCCGGCGCCCTCGCCGCAGTACAGCACATCACCATGAACGACGCGTCGCGGCTCAAGGACGGGCAGGCGCAGTACTCCGCGCTCCTCACGCCCAAGGGAACCTTTGTCGACGACATTCTCGTTCACCGGCTGAGCGAAAACGACTACCTGCTGGTCGTCAATGCGGGTACCACGGAGAAGGACTTCGCATGGATCAAGCAGCAAGTGGGCGGCCGGCCAGGCATTCACCTCGCCAACTACTCGTCCTACTACTCGCAACTGGCGCTACAAGGGCCGCGTGCGCTGGAGACGCTCGCCAAGCTCACCAAGGTCGATCTCGCGGCGATCAGGAATTATTGGTTCACGTGGGGAACAGTGGCCGGCATTGCGAACACGCTCATCGCGCGCACCGGCTACTCGGGCGAGGACGGCTTCGAGGTTTACATCCCTTCGGACGAAGCGACCACGGTGAAGATGTGGGACGCGCTCCTTGAAGCTGGAAAAGACTTCGGCATTCGTCCCTGCGGCCTCGGCGCGCGCAACACCCTGCGCCTTGAAGCGGGAATGAGCTTGTATGGCCACGAAATCTCCGAGGAGATCAACGTTCTTGAAGCCGGCCTCGACCGCTGGCTCAAATTGGACAAGGGCGCATTCATCGGCAGCGACGCGTTGCAGGCCGTTCAAGCAGCGGGCGGGCCTGCGCGCAAGATTGTCGGCCTCGAAATGATCGACCGCGGCATCGCGCGTGACGGGTACTCCGTGCATTCACTTTCGGAGGAGAGGATCGGGGTGGTCACATCCGGCTCTCCCGCGCCGTTCTTGAAGACCAACATTGCCATGGCGCTCGTTCCAACTGCCGTCGCTGCCAGTGGCGCCGATGTCATCGTCGAGTGCCGCGCCAACAAAGTGCGCGCGAAGCAGGTGCCGCTCCCTTTCTATAAACGCGCCAAGAAGTAGCACCACTTTTCTCAGTCCGCAGGCTTCTGAATGCGCTCCCCAAGCTGGTTGATCACGCGATAAGTGGAGAGCGCTGCGCCTTCCTGCCATCCGACGAGATGGCTGGTGTGGTCGCCGGCGAAGTAGACCCTTCGGTCGGGTGTTTGCAGCGTTTGGAGCGTCTTCTCGTCGTTCAATTCAAAGCCGATCCATGAGCCGAGATTGTGCGGGATGTGTCCCCAACTGACGTAGATCGGTTTCGAGAGGTCTTTGCCGTGGCCTGGATGCAGCAGCTCAATCGACCGGCGGGAAGCATCGAGCTTGGCCTGCACGGAGGGCAGCGAGGCGAAGGCGTAACCATTCACGGTGGAATCCCGTAGTGAAAGGTCGGTCTTCTTCAGCAACTCGGGCAGCGCGCCGAGCGAGGGCGGTTCTTCGATGGAGTAGCCACCGATGACGACGCCTTTTTCTGAGAAGAAGCGCGCGCTGGGATACCAGACCAGGTCGACGGTCTGCTGTAAATAGGAAATCCCGCCAAAGATGTTCGCTTCCTTCTCCCAGAAGCGCGGCGCCTCCCACGCAATTTTGTAAGCAGAGTCGTACCGGACTGTATCGAGGATCGCGCGAATCGGCGCGCCGAAGTCGGCGTCGAGAGTGCGCGCAATGGTCAGCGGCATGGCGCAGATGCAATAGTCGGCCTCAATCGTCTGGCTGGCGCCCGAGCCATCGCCGTACGTGACGGTGACACCCGAATCCGATTGGCGAATGCGGTTGACCACCGCGCCGTAGCGGATCACCGAATCGAGCCTCGATGCGAAAGCGAAAGGGATGCGGTCCATGCCGCCGATGGGCTGAAACATGGTCGGCTGCCACTCGAAAACCTCTTCCACCAACATGCCCTGCCACAAATCGGCGTCGAGCAGCTCGCGCATCGCGAGCGGATCGTTGATGACCGGCGCTTGCTGCGTGGCGCCAGGCGGAACTTTGAAACCGGAGCGGTCCGTGCCGCGGAAAAGCAGATCGGGATTCAGATCGCCATACTGGCGGAGGAATTCGATCATGCGCTCGCGGTCGTCGGCGCCCATCTCCTGGTCGAGTGCGCCTTTGCGGATGCACTTGGCCAGTAACTCGCTCACGTGGCCACGCGTGTCGTTGACCACGCGCCGCTCCTGCACAGCCGAGCCGCCGCTCAGTTTGTCGCTCTGCATCAGCGCGCTGCGCGATGAGTTGACCTCGACTTCAAGCGCAACTCCCAGCTCATGGCAGTAGCCCAGCATGGTGTGGTGCGTGGAAGGCAGTCGAGCGGGCCCAGCGTTGAAGTAATGGCCCTCTTCGAAGCTGCAGGACTGGCGCGTGCCGTCGGTGAAGTCCACTTCGGTGCCGTTACGAATGCTCCAGTTGCGGCCGCCCGGGCGCTGACGCGCTTCGAGAATCGTGCACGACCACCCCGCTTTGCCCAGTTCGTATGCCGCCACCAGGCCGGCAATGCCCCCACCGAGAATGACCACACGCGTGCCCTTGCCGTCGACGAGCCGCAGTGGGCCAGTCTCGCCGGCCGCTTCAGGAATGGCCAGCAACCCGAGTGACTGCATCAGGACGAAGGCGGCGCTGTATCCGCCCGTTTGGCCGGCTCGCATAAGGAACTCGCGTCGCGTCAGGCTCATCTTGTTTGCCTTTCTGGAGATAGCTGTCTGGGATCGCGGAACCGGATAGTTCTTTATACCGCCGCAGGGTCGCCTCACGAGCCGCTGCCACGGCCCGCCCGAAAAAAATCTGCAAAAAGTACTTGACATCATACACTGTGTGTAATACAGTGTGTTATGTACAGTGTATGGGGTACAGCATGACCTTGACCGAAAATCTCTTCGAAAACCTTCGCCTGGAGCTGCGGCGGGGCTGTCTGACCTTGGCGGTCCTGGCGCAACTCAAGCAGGAGCACTACGGCTACACGTTGCGCAAGGCTCTGGCCGAGCGCGGCATGGAGATCGACGAAAGTACGCTCTATCCGCTGCTGCGGCGGCTGGAGGCGCAGGGACTCCTCACCAGTGAGTGGCGCGAGGAAGAGAAGCGCAATAAGCGGTTCTACCGGCTCTCGAGCGACGGCGAGCAGATTTTCGCGCGATTGCTCGAAGAGTGGAACGCGATCAACACATCAATAACGAACCTTTTGTAGCACCAGCCTTTTGCAAGGAACCAAAGAAATCCGCAAAGAACTGAGGAATTGCCATGGAACTTCTCGACCGTTATCTTCAAGCCGTAAAGCGGCATCTGCCCTGGCAGCGGCAGGACGACATTATTGCCGAGTTGCGCGCGAACCTTGAAGCGCAACTCGAAGACAAGGAAGCGGAGCTGGGGCGGCCGCTGACCAAAGAAGAAGCCGAAGAATGGCTGAAACAGATCGGCTCGCCGATTCAGGTGGCCGCGCGCTACCAGCGCCAGCAGTATCTGATCGGGCCGGCGATCTTCCCAACGTATTTCTACGTTCTGAAGCTCGTTCTGACCTGGGCGACGGTGATCTATGCCATCGCAAATGCCTTGACCATCGCGGTTAGCAACCAGGGTGGCGAAGCTGTTCTGCGGGCGGCGCTGCGCCTGCCATGGATTTGGATCATCAACGCAGCCATCACAACGCTGATCTTCGTGGTCATCGAGAGGTTGAGCGCGCATTTTCCGGAAAAGTTCGGCAAGCTTGGGCCCATGGCCAATTCGATGGCTGGACCGATGACGGCCCAGTGGTCGCCGCTGGATTTGCCGCCTACGGACGCGGGCGACAGCGATTGGGCCAAGCCGCGGAGTTTCACGAAAGCCTTGCTGCAGGTGCTCTCAGGCGGCGTGTTTCTTGCCTGGATTCTGCTCGTCCCTCATTATCCTTACCTGCTCTTTGGGCCCGGCGAGTGGTATCTCCGTTCCTTCCCCTACCAGTTGGCTCCCGTGTGGTGGACGTTTTACTGGTGGCTCGTCGCGATGAACGCATTTGAGCTGGCGTGGAAGATTGTGGACCTTGCGCGAGGCGCATGGCAAAGGCCGAAGAATCGCGCGAAGCACCTGGCCATGCACGCTCTCTCCCTCATCCCTTTGAGTGTGTTGCTCCTGGCCCCGAATCACATCCTGTTCCTGCTCAAGAGCCCCGCGGACGCGGCAAAGTTTGGCGCAACACTAGCGGCAGCGAACAAGGGGGTTTTCGAGGCCTTAGCGATCGCGTTTGCGGTCGTGGTGCTGCAACTTGTGTGGGGAATTGTGAAGGCAAGCCTGGATGCATATCGCAAGCGTGTCGCGCGGTAGAACTTCAAGTATCAGCAGGCATGCTGCGGTCCTATACGCGTCGGCCAGTCAATACAGCACGGGCGCTCGAGTAAATCGGCACGTGGTCACAAACAAGGAGGTTCCTATGAATAACGACCGGCTTGACTCAAACTCTCAATTCGTCGGCGGCGTTCGCCAACTCGTCAGGGGCAGGGGACAGGAGATTCTTGAGGAGCTTCGGCCCCTTGTGTGCAGCCGGTCCGTACGCCTTGACCTCAGCTCGATTGAGCGTATTGACGCGGCGGGATTGGCCACTCTGGTCTCGCTATATTCCGCTGCGTGGAAGGAGGGCCACGAGTTCGCGGTTGTCAATCCGACGCGCCGTGTGGCTCGGATCCTGGCGATCGTTGGCCTCGACCGCATCCTTTTATCGAAGGACTCGAGAGAAAAGCGTCCGCCAGAGCCTCGGCCAACGTCTCAAATGAACGAAATTGCTGCGTGAACCGGGACGCGCAGCTTCACACCTGCATCACTTCTGCTTCTTTCTTCTGCGATAGTTCTTCCATGCGGCGAATTTCCGCGTCGGTCATCTTTTGCACTTCTTCAAGAGCGCGCTTTTCATCGTCTTCGCTCACCTTCTTCTCCTTGGCGAGCTTTTTGAGCGCATCGTTGCCGTCGCGCCGAACGTTGCGGATCGCGGTGCGGTGCTCCTCGAGCACTTTGTTGATGTGCTTGCAGACGTCGCGTCGCCGCTCCTCGGTCATGGGCGGGACGGGAACGCGGATAACCTTGCCGTCGGATTGAGGATTGAAGCCAAGGGCAGCGGTCTGGATCGCCTTTTCAATTTCCTTCAGGATGGTCGGGTCCCACGGAGAAATCACGATGAGCTGCGGCTCGGGCGCCGAAAGCTGCGCCAGCTGATTGATCGGCGTCTGCGTGCCGTAGTAGTCCACCTTGATCTGATCGAGCATGTGAACGCTGGCGCGGCCCGTGCGCGTGGCGGCAAGGCTAGCCTGGAAATCGGCCACCGACTGATCCATGCGCCGCCTGAGATCGCTCGAAAGTCCTTTGAGTGCTGGATTGCCGTCCATGAATGATGCCATCGGAACTTGCCCTCACAACGCGAATTCGTCAACGGCTATTCTACAACTCCTGCGGTGAGAAGCTAGCGTTAGCTGCGCCTTATGCGACAGTTGTAAGCCCGGTTGCCACCGCCTGCTCGTGCGCGTGATAACTCGACCGCACCAGCGGACCCGATTCGACGTGCCGAAAACCCATGCGGAGAGCTTCCGTCTTGAGCTCGGCAAATTCGCGTGGCGTGTAGAGGCGTGCCATCGGCAGGTGGTCTCGCGATGGGCGCAAGTACTGGCCGATGGTCAGAATGTCGCAGCCTGCGCCAGCCAGGTCGCGAAAAACCTCGAGCAGCTCGTGCGTTTCTTCGCCGAGCCCAACCATCACTCCCGACTTTTTTATTAGTTTTGGACTGAGCTCTCCGGCGTAACGGATGAGCTCAAGCGATCGCTCATACCGCGCGCCTGAGCGCACCACGCGATAAAGCCGAGGCACAGATTCGGTGTTGTGGTTAAGGATCTCGGGCCGGGCTTCGACGACGGTGCGGATGGACTCTTTGTCGCCCTGAAAGTCGGGAATGAGGACCTCAACACGGCAGCCGGGCGCCTGGCGGCGAATCTCTTCGATCACCAGAGCGAAGGCGCGCGCACCGCCCAGGTTATCGTCGTCGCGATTCACGCTGGTAATGACGGCGTGTTCGAGCCCAAGCGCAGCCACAGCCTGCGCCACACGGCGCGGCTCATCGAAGTCAATCGGATCTGGCCGGCCCTTCGGCACGGCGCAGAATCCGCAGCGGCGCGTGCACAAGTTACCGAGCATCATGAAGGTCGCGGTCTTGTGGTGCCAGCATTCGCCGATGTTGGGGCACTGCGCGCTCTCGCACACAGTGTGCAGGCCGAGCGAGCGCGCCAGCCGCTTGAGGCTGTGGTAGTTCTCGCCCACCGGCGCGCGTGCCTTCAGCCACTCCGGCTTGGGCGCGGGCGTTCGGCGCGCGGGTTCAATTTGCACCAGCTCCATCCTGCTTATTGTAGCCAGATGCGCGGCCTCGCGACGTGCTACTCTGTGCACAATCGTAGACGCCAGCACCAACAATCATGCAAAGCCTGTCAGTGGCCATCGTCGCATGCAATGAAGCGGAAAACATCCGCCGCACGCTGGCCAGCGTCGCCTGGGCCAACGAGATCAATCTCGTCGATTCAGGGTCGACAGACAAAACCGTCGAAATCGCGAAGAGCTTTGGCGCTCGGATTTTCTATGAGAGTTGGAAGGGCTACGGCCCACAGGTCAACTCCGCCCTCGACAAATGCACCTGCGAATGGATCCTGAATCTCGATGCCGACGAGTGGCTTACGCCTGAGCTCGCCAGCGAAATTCAATCGCTCCTCAGCGGCCAGCCGCGCTACAACGCCTACATGATTCCCCGGCTCAACCAGATCTTTGGCCGATGGATGCGGCATGGCGGCCTCTATCCCGACCACAAGCTGCGCCTCTTTCGCCGGGGCGTCGCGCGCTTGCGCGAGGATACCGAGCCGCACGCCACCCCCAAGACGCAGGAGCCAATTGGCAAACTGAAAAAACCCATGCTTCACCTGCAATACCGGAGCGTGGAATATTACATTGAGCACATGCAGCGCTACAGCACTGCGACCATTCCGTTGTTTCTGCGCACCGGCAGAACAAGCGATTCGATCTTCGCTTTCGTCGTGAACACGGTGCTCAACCCCGTCCTCACTTTCATAAAAAACTACATCCTTCGCGGTGGCTTTCTGGATGGCAGGGAAGGCCTGATCTTCCATTTGAATCATTCCGCTTACGTCAATTGGAAATTCGCCAAAGCATGGGAGGCGCATCGATTGGCCACAGCGGCAATCGCCCAACCCATCGCACCGGCTGACCCGGCCGCCGATTCCGGCGCTCCATCACTTTCCGAGAAACGATCGCCCAAGCAATGACCTCGCCTGGCTCGCCTGCAAAGCCGCGGTTTCTGCTCGTCATGACGGCCACAATTACGCCCGCGGCCAACGCGCAGGTCAAGCGCTCTTCGCCCCAGGTGCGGCTTGAGGATTACAAACGTGCGCTCCGGTTCTGGCTGAGCTATCCGCATCCAGCCGCTGAGCGCATTCTGTTCCTCGAAAACTCCGGCACAGATCTGAGCGAGCTGCGCGCGATCGCGGAAATCGAAAACCCGCAGCGCCGCCAAGTCGAGTTTCTGTCCCTGCCCGCTCGCGAGATTCCCGCAGGCACAAACTACGGCTATGCAGAGATGCAAACGCTCGACGAGGGTCTGACGCTAAGTAAACTGCGCCTCGCCGCCACTCACATGATCAAGGTGACGGGCCGGCTGACCTTTCCCGCGCTCGGTAAAGCGCTCGATCGCGTCGCAAATAAGGCCCCGTTTGAGCTCATGATCGATTGCCGCAAGCTTGGTCTTTTTCGCCGTGGCTACGACGCCCGGGTGCAGCTCTTCGCCTGTTCGAATGCTTTTTACGATCGCATGCTGCGCGGTGCGAATCGCGAAATGAACTCGAGCGACGTTCGTCTGCTCGAGCACTTGATCTATCACAAAGTGATCCCATTCAAGGGCCAGCCGGGCTACTCTCTGCGTTTCCCCTGCAACATTGACCCGGTGGGCTTTTTCGGCTTCAAAAACCGGCGCTACGATTCGCCGCGCACAGCGATCCCGCGGGGCGTGCGCGCGCTGCTGCGCGTCATCGCTCCGGGCTACTGGTTTTAGAAAAGAATTGGCCGGCAATCGATTGGATTTAGAGGAGCTTATGCCGTTCGCGGAGCCTCCGCTTGAACGCACCACCCAAAACCATTCAGTCGAAGAACGCATCTATCCCACTAAGTTGTCTTGGCCGGTGTGTGGAGTGAAGCGTCTCCGAATCGAAGAAAGTATTGGTCAACCCCAAGCGTTCCACACGCGACAAAAACGACTGGAGGCAACCATGAGAGCAGATCGCCCTTTACTCGGCGCCATTCTTTTTCTGGCCGGCGGATTAGGCCTGATCCTCGGCTACTGCAACGGCGCCACCAACTTTACCGCCTCGTATCCTTTCACCGTCTCCACGCTGCACATTGACGTGCTGACGAACGGACCGGCCGCAATCGGTGGAGTTGTGCTTACGGCAATCGGCCTGTTGCTCCTGTTGTGGGCAGTGCTTGCTGCGATCGTTGGGCAGATCAGCCAGCTTTTCAGCGGGAGTCATCGCGATCCCGAGACCCTGCTGGATAGGGAGAGCCTGCTGGAGTAACGAAAGCGCAAGGGGCTTGGGTCTAACGGCCTACTTCAGTTTCTCCCGCACGTCGGTCCGCACGAGATAAAGAAAGAAGAGAAGATTCAATAGTCCTTGGACCAGCGAAGAATAAGAGTGCTGCAGCGAGAATCCCCACAGGAAGGACCCCGATAGAATTGCCTCGGCCGCAAGCGTGAGCGCCCACGCCCAGCGCAGCAGCAGCGGCAAGCCCAGCGCGCCGGCGATGAAGAAGACTGAAAAGACAAGATAGATGAATCCCTCGCGTTGCGCCACGACAGACACAACAGTGACACCGGCAAGCAGAAGCATGTAAAGGCTGATTGCAATCAGGCCCGGAAGCTTGAGCAGCGCCGAACGCCGCGACTCCCGTCTAGGAGCCGCCGGTGCCATGCCGGGTGTGGAAGTGCTCGTGTTGGCGTCGGTGCTCATAACGTGTGCAAATAAGCCAGCAGGTTAGCGAGATCTTCGTCGCTCAGCGGTGTGGCTGGCATCATTCCTCGTCCGTCGAGAATCACCGCTGTCATCCTTTCGTCGGTTGGAGGCGCTCCGGAGGGCATGGCCTTCACCTTGGTGATTGCCTGCAAGCCCGGACCGTGGAGCGGCGCCGTCGATGTCGGATTGTGGCAGCGCGCGCACTTTGCCTGGAACACCGCTGCGCCGCGCGCCTCCTGGGGTGTCCATTCAGAGGAGGGCTTCGACGGCGGAAGCTGCCGGCATCCGGCCAAACCGAAGGCGAATGTGGTCAAAGCAGAAGCCATCAGAAGATTCCACGTCCGCATCGCCTCTCATGATACAGCCGCTTCTGGTGCTTGGAGCATGTGTGATAGACATCTGTAACCCGTTTTGCAACTGCATTCCCGAAAGGGAGCAGCGTCTGCAAACGGGAGAACTCTGCTTCGGATGGTCCTGAAAATTGTGCGAGGGCGATTACTCCGCCGCGGCGATGGCCTCGGCGATGCGGTCGATGGCTTCTTCTTCAGCGGTGCTGCCAGGATAACGCCCGTTGACGAGGATCGAGAATGCCACCATCCGGCCGCTTGCTGCATTCACGTATCCGGAGAGGGTGTTCGCTTCGCCCAGTGTGCCGGTCTTGGCCCACATCTGCGCCTTCACGGGCGATTTAGTGAAGCGGTGATCCAACGTGCCATCGACACCGGCTTCGGGCAGCGTCTCACGCCATTCCTTGCCCCACGTTTGCTTCGACGCATAGGCTAACAACCGCGTAAAGGCGCGCGGCGTGATCTTGTCGTCGTTGCTCAGGCCGCAGCCGTCCACCAGATAGAAGTCCGCGTCGGCTATACCCGCGTTCACCATGAACTGGCGCACAACCCGAGCCCCCTCCTCAAAGCTGCCATCGGTTCCGTAGAGCTTGCCCAGCAGGCGCAGAAGAAGTTCGGCGTGCAGGTTCTGGCTGGCCTTATTCGTCACAGTAATGTCCTCGGCGATGGGCACAGACATGTGCGCCCCGAGGATGCGGCGGCCCTCCGCGGGAGCGGCGATCGATGTGAAGTTGCCGGGCGTAAGGTTCAATGGCATCTCGCGTTCGCCGGCGAAGTCGCCTGTTCCGGTGGCGACTTTGTGGCGCGACTCGGCATCTCCTGTCACTTTGATGCCGTGCAGTTCAAGCGCCTGCTTGAATGCGTCAGCGGTAAACTGTGCGGGATCCTCCACGGCCATTGCAACGTGCAGTCCACTCGCGGGAGCTGTTCCCCAGGCACGCACCAGCAGGGAACCGGGGCGGCGCTCGAGGCCAGGGAAGGCTTCCTGCCCGGCTGCGGCAACAGTCATCCGGTTGTCGATCGTGTAGTAATCCACGTCCGGCATCCACTCGGCTTGCGTCGCGCCGGGCGTGGCAGGGTCTGCGGTGATGTCCAGCTCGTCGGTGTTGTCGTTGAAGGTGAGCGCGGAGACGGGCGCGCCGAAGCTCCACTGCATATGGTCCCAGCTCCAGCCCAGCGGATACGGCTCGCTCAAGAAGAAAGTGTCGTCGCCGATCACGTTGCCATCCACCGTGCGCACGCCCGTCTGTTCCACCTGTTCGGCGAGCAGGCCCAAAACGTCCATCGCAGTTTTCGGCGCGGAAGTCGGCAAATCCCGGGTGGAAGCTGGTGGCGTGGATCCGGGCTCGGCATACGGGTAACGCCGTGCGCTGATGGTGGGATCGCCTACACCGAGCAGCACCAGGTTGCCATGGAGCGTGCCGTTCGCATCCACATCGCCATCGCCGGCCACGAAGGTGGTCCACGTCAGCGTGTCCACCGGCAGCAGCGCAAACGCCGCGGCGGTGGTCGTCAATTTCGCATCGGAGCCAGGCGAAAACAGCCGCGCGTCATTCAATCCGTAGAGCGATTGCCCGTCGAGAGTGGTTACGCTGATGCCAAAGTTCGCGCGACTCAGAGCGGGGTCGGCGAGAATGGCTTGGATGCGATCGGCGAGCGGGCCCGTCCTGGGCACGCGCAGCGCAGCGTGTTGTGGATGACTGCGTGCTTGGGCGGAAACCTGTGCGCTCAGACCGACGGCGCATATCAGGAGGCTGCTCCATGCAATGGATCGCCGAAGGGAGGCCATGCCCCGAAGTGTAGCAAAGGCGTGCCGCGTCGCGGCGTACCATCTGGAATGAATGCATATGAGACCCACGGAACATTGGCGGCTGCGGTCGCGGACCCTCGAGCTGGGCCGGCGCACGCTCGTCATGGGTGTCGTAAATGTCACCCCGGATTCATTCAGTGACGGCGGGCTTTTTCTCTCTGCCGAAGAAGCTGTCGCGCACGGGCTCAAGCTCATCGAGGAAGGCGCGGACATTGTCGATCTGGGTGCAGAGAGCACACGGCCCGGATCGCGCGCGGGCGGCCCGGCTACCAGTTCCGAAGCGGCGGTCAGCGCAGAAGAAGAGCAGGCGCGCCTGCTGCCTGTGTTGGAAGGAATCCTGAAGAGTCTGCCTCAGGCAGTGGTTTCTGTCGACACCTACAAGGCTGAGACAGCGCGCGCCGCGCTCACGGCTGGCGCTCAGATTGTGAACGATGTGAGCGGATTCACGTGGGACCCCGCGATCGCCGAAGTGTGCGCGGAGTTTCGCGCGGGAGTCGTGCTTTCGCATGCGCGTGGGAGACCCGATGAATGGCACGCACAGCCTCAGCTTGAACCCAATACGCTGCTGGCCACAGTTCGCGAAGGACTAACCCACAGTCTTGCCGCTGCCGAGCGCGCCGGAATTCCGCCAGATGCAATTGTCCTCGACCCAGGCTACGGATTTGGCAAGCGTTTCGACGAGAATTACGTGCTTCTCGCGCGTCAGGCCGAGTTGCTCGCTCTGGGCCGTCCGCTGCTCGCCGGTTTGAGCCGGAAGTCATTCCTTGGCCACACACTGGCGCCTCTTTTCAGCGGCGAGGCCGCACCTGCGGCCGCGCGCGAAAACGCAAGCCTTGCCGCCATGACGGCTGCGATTGTCAACGGAGCATCGATCGTGCGCGTGCACGCCGTGCGGGCCGCAGTCGAGGCCGCGCGGATCGCGGACGCTATTCTCGAAGGAAGTGAAGCCGACCGCGCTAGACGCTGATGCCGACCTTGTGCCGCGGCCATAGCGGGCGCAGGGCGCTGTGGTCGATCACCGGCTCACCGTCGCACTCAACCTCAATCACCGTGGCGGGCTGATCGGGCGCAACCAGTGGCAGCCCGGTCAATCTCAAGGTGAATTCATCCTGCGTGAGCTCCACCTTTTGGCCGTTCTTGACAAACCGTGCCGAGAGCGCCTTCGCCTTCAATCCGGCGAGGGCCACGACCACCTCAGGCTTGTAGAAATCCAGCCACTCAGCCGCCGGAGTGTGCCCCGGCCAGAAGGTCACATGCACATAAAGCGTGTTCCCGCGCCGCGTGAAATTCAGGTTCGAGGTCGACTGGGCCTTCATGCGCTCGCCGTCATAAATCGTCTTGCCGTTGGTATCGAGCCACTTGCCTACCGTCTCCAGAATCTCCAACGACTGCGGCGGTACCGATCCATCGGGCTCGGGGCCAATATTCAGCAGGTAATTGCCGCCGCCTTGCGCGCAGGTGATCAGGTTGTTGACGATGGTTTTGGGTGACTTCCAGGCATCGTCGCCGCGGTTGAAGCCCCAACTGTCGTTCAGCGTCATGCAGGTTTCCCATGCGCGCCCTGCTTCGGCAGCCTGGATGTGCTGCTCCGGCGTCGCGAAATCTCCCGGCAGCAGGTTGCGGTTGTTCACAATGATCTCCGGCTGCAGCGAGAAGACCATCTCGTTCATCCGCTCCGATTCCCATTGCTCCGCCGTCAACGGCCACGCAACGTCGTACCAGAGAATGTCGATCTTGCCGTAGTTGGTCATCAGCGCCCGAATGAGCTCGTGCGTGTAGTCGACAAAGCGCCGTCGCGCGGCCTCATCGGTTTTGCAGATGGCTCCGTCCGGATGATGCCAGTCCATTAGCGAGTAATAGAATCCGACGCGCAGCCCCTCGGCGCGGGCTGCTTCAACAAATTCGCGCACCAGGTCGCGACCCGGTCCCTGGTCCATGGCGTTGTAGTCGGTCAGTTGCGTATCCCAGTTGCAAAAACCCTCGTGATGCTTGGTGGTCATCACCATGTATTTCTGCCCTGCGCGTTTGGCCAGCCGAGCCCATTCGCGCGCGGCATTGGGCTTGGGATGAAAGTGTTTGGCCAGCAACTCGTACTGCAACAATGGAACTCCTTCGTTTTCCTTCGCCCATTCGTGCTGGCCGATCGTGCTGTAGAGGCCCCAGTGGATGAACATGCCAAATTTTGCCTCATGCCACCATGCCATGCGAGCGTCGCGCGTGGCGGCCTGCTTTTGGTCGGCGGCCGTGGGCGCCGATTGCGTCGCAGAGTCCTGCGCTAGTGTCAGCCCGTCGGCATTCGCGGCAGCCAACGCGGCTGCGCCCGCCGCGCCAACCTGCTTCAGGAATGCCCGTCTTGTCCGCTCGCTCCAATCCATTGCTGTCTCCTTTTCGCTGTCGCAGCGCCCGCGGCGCGCCCGTCTTCGCATAGAAAAACAAGACCCGACCGCGCAACAGGAATTCGCTCAACTGGCCCATGGATAATCCTAGACCAGCCCATTGCGCGCGCTCCAGCGCCCATTTCTCCTTGAAGCGACTAACCTCGTTTAGAATCGAAGTGGTTGCGGTGGAGCAAGCCGCATCCAAATCTGTGCCCGCGCGCAACGCTTGGAAAGCAAGCTGCGGCGGGTAGACGTGTGGAATCGGGACGGTGATGCGAGCGAAAACGGCTGTGGTGCTGGGTGCCCAGTGGGGCGACGAGGGCAAGGGAAAAATTGTAGACGTGCTCAGCGAGCGGTTTTCAGCCGTGGCGCGCTACGCCGGCGGGCATAACGCCGGGCACACCGTCATCATTGGCGAGCACAAGTTCGTGTTGCAGCTCATTCCCTGCGGCGTGCTTCGTCCGGGGTGCAAGGGCGTCATCGGCAACGGAGTTGTCCTTGATCCCATCGCGTTCCTCAGCGAGGTCGGGCGCATTCGCGAGCTGGGTGTCGAAGTCGACGGGAATCTTTTCGTCTCCAACCGCGCGCAGGTCATCCTGCCGTACCATCGCATGATCGAGTTGGCCGCGGAAAGCGCGCCGGGACGCAAGAAAATCGGCACCACCAGCCGCGGCATTGGACCGGCTTACGAAGACAAGATGGCGCGCAGCGGCTTGCGTGTGGTCGATTTGCTGCATCCGGCGCTGCTCAAAACGCACATTGAAGCTGCCTGCGCGGAGAAGAATGCTATCGCACATGCGCTTTTCGGAACCGACCCGCTGGACCCCGAAAAGATGTATGAGGAGTACGCGGCAGCGGCCGAGCAGATCCGGCCCTTTGTCGCCGATACCGGCCGCATGCTCAACGGCATCCTGGCCAAGGGCGGCAGCGTGATGTTCGAGGGCGCGCAGGGAACGATGCTCGACATCGACCACGGCACCTATCCCTTCGTCACATCCTCTTCCGCCACGGCCGGCGGCGCGGCCACGGGAACGGGGGTAGGTCCGACCGCAATCGGCACGGTTATCTCCGTCACCAAAGCCTATGTCACCCGCGTTGGCGGAGGTCCGTTCCCAACCGAGATCCACGACGCCGCCGGCGATTTGCTGCGCGCGCGCGGCCACGAATATGGCGCCGTCACGGGACGCCCCCGGCGCTGCGGATGGCTCGATATTCCGCTGCTTCGCTACTCCAACCAGGTGAACGGAGCGGAATGGCTCGTGGTGACGAAGCTCGACGTTCTTGATGAGCTCGAGGAGATTCCCATCTGCGTGGGATACGAGATCGACGGCAAGGTCACCGACGAAATCCCCGCGGACGTGCGGGGGCTGGAGGCGATCAAGCCGCGCTACACCAAACTCAAAGGCTGGTGCGAATCCACGGAAGGCATCACAGAGTTCGACTGGCTGCCCAGGGCTGCTCAGGAGTATCTCGCTTTCCAGGAGCGCGAGAGTGGGGCGAAGATAGGCATGGTCTCTACAGGCCCCGATCGCGGCCAAACCATCGTGCTGCCGGAATTCGCCGCGGAGCTTAATTCCATAACGTCCTAGCGCAACTCCCTGGGCGAGTCATTCCGTCTAATTTTTAGCGGGGCAATGCGCATCCAACAGTGCGCGGATCGGAAGCCGGCATGCCTTCATGGGTTTTCCATTTGACCAGCGCACCATTTCCGGAATACCGTGTACGCGTATGCCGGGATCTGTAAACGTCTCCTTAAGCCCCGCTTGCCGGCGCCTGCGTCCCGGACGTGCCATCGCAACGCTTGTTGCATGTGTCGTTTGCGTCGTGCCAATGTGCGCCGCAATATCCATGGGCCAAAAGCACGAGAACCGCCACGACATCGATCAGCTTGAAGATGAATGGCGGGATGCCATCCTGGGTGCAAACACCAAGGTAATGGACTCGCTGCTGGCCCCCGATTACATGGGCATCACGGCGTCCGGCACGCTGCAGTCGCGCGATGAGACCCTGCAAGGCCTGACCTCCGGCCGGCTCCATTTCACTCTCCTCGAAGTGACTGACCGAAAGGTGCGCTTTTACGGGTCCACAGCCGTGGTAACGTCGCTGGCCAATATTCAGGCGAGCACCCCGGACGGAAAACTGAGTGGCAATTACCGCTACACGCGCGTGTATGTGCGCGATGCCCAGGGAGACTGGAAGATTGTGAGCTTCGAAGCCAGCCGCGTCCGCGAGCCGGGGCCCCAAAAGCGAAATCAGTTCCACCCGGCGAAACCGGCGAAGTGAAGCCGTCCCAATGACTGCCGATCCCACCACGTATCTCCAATCAAATCTGCGGTGAGGGGTCGCCCTGCCCTTCGTTTTTCCGTCATAAAACGAGGTCGATGCGATTGTCTGTGCCCGGCCTTGAAAATGGCCCCATCTCGGGGTACACTAAATCTAATATAGGACTAAACAAGTCCTATATTGCGGGATAGCGGAGCACGCATCCCCGCCCGGCCCAGGCAGCCCTCAAAAGCCTGATTCTGGACCCAATCCCGTGCCGAGTCCTTTGGAGGACGAATGAGCTCAAGTGTCGATACAATTCGCGGTCTTGCCGAGCAGGACTACAAGTGGGGCTTTGTCACCGACATTGCCGAGGACCGCGTCCCCAAGGGGCTGAACGAAGACATCGTTCGCCTGATCTCTGCGCGCAAGGGTGAGCCCGAATTCATGCTGGAGTGGCGGCTGAACGCGCTGCGCCACTGGTTCACGATGAAGCGCGAAGAGGGCGAGCCCACGTGGGCCAACCTGACCATCGCTCCCATCGACTACCAGAACATCTCCTACTATTCGGCGCCCAAGAAGAAGCCGCAGCTCGATAACCTCGATCAGGTGGACCCCGAGATTCTGCGCACCTACGAGAAACTGGGCATCCCGCTGCTGGAGCAGCAGCGCCTGGCCGGCGTCGCGGTCGACGCGGTCTTTGATTCGGTCTCCGTGGCTACCACCTTTAAGGGCAAGCTGGCCGAAATGGGCGTCATCTTTTGCTCGTTTTCTGAAGCGGTCCAGAAGCATCCGGAGCTTATTAAGAAGTACCTCGGTTCGGTGGTCCCCCAAACCGACAATTTCTATGCGGCCCTCAACGCGGCCGTATTCACTGACGGTTCGTTCGTTTACGTGCCCCAAGGCGTGCGCTGCCCCATGGAGCTGTCCACTTACTTCCGCATCAACGCCGCGGAAACTGGCCAGTTCGAGCGCACGCTGATCATCGCCGACGAAGGCTCATATGTGAGCTACCTCGAGGGCTGCACGGCGCCCATCCGCGATGAGAATCAGTTGCACGCGGCCGTCGTGGAACTCATCGCGCTCGACAACGCGCAGATCAAGTACTCAACCGTGCAGAACTGGTACCCCGGCGACAAGGAAGGCCGCGGCGGCATCTACAACTTCGTCACCAAGCGCGGCAAGTGCCTCGGCGTCAACTCGAAGATCTCATGGACCCAGGTGGAAACTGGTTCGGCGATTACCTGGAAGTATCCCAGCTGCATTTTGCAGGGCGACAACTCCGTGGGCGAGTTCTATTCTGTTGCGCTCACCAACAACCGCCAGCAGGCCGATACCGGAACGAAGATGATTCACATCGGCAAGAACACGCGCTCGACTATCGTTTCGAAGGGCATTTCGGCGGGGTACGGGCAGAACACCTACCGTGGCCAGGTCAAGATTCTCAAGAGCGCCACGGGCGCGCGCAACTACACGCAGTGCGACTCGCTGTTGATCGGCGACCGCTGTGGCGCGCACACCTTCCCCTACATCGAAGTGAGGAATGCGTCCGCGCGCATGGAGCACGAGGCCTCGACCTCTAAGATCGGCGAGAACCAGCTCTTCTATCTCCGCCAGCGCGGGCTGACAGCGGAAGATGCGGTCTCGATGATCGTGAACGGATTTTGCAAGACCGTCTTCAAGGAGCTGCCCATGGAGTTCGCAGTTGAAGCGCAGAAGCTCCTGGGCGTGAGCCTTGAAGGCAGCGTCGGATAAATGCAGCAACTCATCAAACGGAGAGAAGAAGAATGGCTTTGTTAGAAATTCAAGATCTGCACGCCAGCGTGGATGGCCACGAGATTCTTAAGGGCGTGAATCTGACCGTGAATGCGGGAGAAGTGCATTCCATCATGGGCCCCAATGGCTCGGGCAAGAGCACGCTGGCGGCGGTGCTGGCACGGCGCGAGACCTACGAAGTTACGGGCGGCAGAGTGCTGTTTGATGGCAAGGATCTGCTCGAGATGAAGCCCGAGGACGCGGCGCGCGAGGGCGTGTTTCTGGCCTTCCAGTACCCGGTTGAGATTCCCGGCATCGGCAACGCGTATTTTCTGCGCTCGGCTCTGAACGCAATCCGCAAGCACCGCGGCGAAGATGAGCTCGACGCCATGGATTTTCTGCCCGTTTACAAAGAGCAGATGAAGCTCCTGGAAATGGACGAGAAGCTGATGAACCGCTCGGTGAACGAGGGCTTCTCCGGCGGCGAAAAGAAGCGTAATGAGATTCTGCAGATGGCCGTGCTCCAGCCCAAGCTAGCAATTCTTGACGAGACCGACTCCGGCCTCGATATTGATGCTCTACGGATTGTTGCGCAGGGCGTGAACGCCATGCGTAGCCCCGATCGCGGCTTCCTCGTGATTACACACTACCAGCGGCTGCTTGATTACATTGCGACGGATTTCGTGCATGTGCTTGTGGATGGGAAAATCGTGCGCTCAGGAGGCCCAGAGCTGGCCCTGGAGCTTGAAGACAAGGGATACGGCTCGGCGGAAGCCAATGTAGCCGCGGCTTTGCCTGCATGAGAAACACATCGAAAGAAAGCGGAAGAGAGAAAGAGATGTCGACGGTGACCGGAAGGCCGAATACATATCTTGAAGCGTATGGCGAACTGATCGCGCACCGGCGGGAGCGCGATCCGGTGTGGCTGCGGCAACTGCGTGACGACGCATGGGCGCGCTTCCAAGACAAGGGATTTCCGACCACGCACGACGAGGACTGGCGCTTCACCAATCTCGCGGCGATGGCGAAGATTCCGTTTCAGCGAGCAGTGAAGGGCAGCGTCGCGGTTTCCGCTCGGGAGATTGAAGGGTTTCGCGTTCCGGGCGCGGTCTGCCAACTAGTGTTTGTCAACGGCCACTTTGCGCCGCAGCTCTCGGAGTTGAGCGACCTTCCCAAAGGCCTGGAGATTTGCTCGCTGGAGTCGGCCATCGATTGTGGCATGGTGGGCGCTGCACCCGAAGGCTGCGCGTCTGACGGAATCGAGCAGCACCTTGGCCGTTATGCCGACATCCGCCGCGATGTGTTTACCGCGCTGAACACGGCTCTCTGGGAAGACGGCGCGTATGTGCGCATTCGCCGCGGCGCCAATCTACTCCAGCCCATCCACCTCTTGTATGTTTCTGCCGGCTCCGGTGCGGAGATTATGACACATCCGCGCACGCTCATCGTCGCCGAGCCAACCAGCCACGCGGCGGTGATTGAAGATTATGTTTCGCTTGGCAGTGAGGCCGCGTTCTCCAATGCCGTCACGGAGCTTGCGGCCGGACAGGATGCAGTGGTCTCGCATTTCCTCGTCGAGCGCGAAAATCTCGCGGCCTTCAACGTTTCCACGCTGCGCCTCGAACAGGCGCGCGGCAGCAATGTCTCATCGCACTCCATCCTTTTGGGCGGCGGGTTGGTGCGAAACAACGTTCATCCTGTCCTCGCCGGCGACGGCGCGGAATGTCTCATTAACGGCCTCTTTGTCGGCGCGGGAACTCAGCATCTCGACAACTACATGCTGGTGGAGCATGCGCAACCGCAGTGCAACAGCCGCCAGTTCTACAACGGCATTCTCGACGGCTCGGCGCGCGGCGTCTTCCACGGCCGCATCGTGGTCCACAAAGATGCGCAGAAGACTGACGCCAAGCAGACAAATCGCAATCTGCTGCTCTCGGACAACGCACGCATCGACACCAAGCCGCAGCTTGAGATTTACGCCGACGACGTGAAGTGTACCCACGGCGCCACCATCGGCCAGATCGAAGAGGAGCAGCTCTTCTACTTGCGTTCGCGCGGTATCGACGAAGTCTCGGCTCGGAACACTCTCCTTTATGCCTTTGCCGCGGAGTGCCTCGACCGCATGCAGGAGCCTGCGGCGCGCGAGTTTGCCGAAGGCCTGATTCGCGAGCGGATCGCTGAACTGGCGCGCAGCCGCCGGACTATCGTTTTGGCAGCTCCAGTGGAAGAAGAAGTGCAGAGCTGGGAGGAAGTGCGTTGACCACCGTCGCCCAGCCCATCATTCGCGATCCGAAGCTGAGCCAAGCTGCCGCCGGCCTCGATCTCGCCAGGATTCGCGCCGACTTTCCCATCCTCGCTGAGCGAATCAACGGCAAACCGCTCGTCTATCTCGACAACGCCGCCACCTCGCAAAAGCCACTTGTGGTGCTTGACGCAATCGCGAACTATTACGAGCACATGAACGCCAACATTCATCGCGGCGTCCATACGCTCAGCGTGCGCGCCACTGAAGCGCACGATGCTGCGCGGCTTACAGTCAAGCGCTTCATCAACGCGGCTGACACACGCGAAGTTATTTTTGTGCGCGGCGCTACCGAAGCCATCAACCTCGTTGCGCAGACCTACGGCCGCAGGCACGTGGCCGCAGGCGACGAAGTCCTCATCACGGCCATGGAGCATCATTCGAACATCGTCCCGTGGCAGATCCTTTGCGAAGATAAAGGCGCGCACCTGAAGGTCGCGCCCATCGACGATCGCGGCGAGCTCTTGTTGGACGAATTTGCAAGGCTGATTGGGCCACGCACCAAAATCGTCGCCGTCACTCAAGTGTCAAATGCGCTGGGCACGATCCTTCCCCTGCGCGAAATGATCGAACTGGCCCATCATCGCGGCGTCCCAGTGCTGGTCGATGGAGCGCAGGCCGTTCCGCATTTTGCTGTCGACGTGCAGGCTCTCGACGCCGATTTCTACGCCTTCAGCGGCCACAAGGTTTACGGGCCAACCGGAATCGGCGTGCTCTACGGTAAACGAGCGCTGCTCAATGCCATGCCGCCTTATCAGGGCGGCGGCGACATGATCCGCTCCGTCACGTTTGAGAAAACCACGTACAACGATCTGCCCTGGAAGTTCGAAGCGGGCACGCCCGACATCGCCGGCGCTATCGCTCTCGGCGCGGCCCTCGAATACATCACTGGCCTGGGCATGGACAACATCGCTGCCCACGAGCACGATTTGCTGGCCTATGCCACTCAAGCGGTCGGCGCAATACCCGGCGTGCAACTGATCGGCACGGCTCGTGAACGCGCCGGAGTGCTCTCCTTCGTGCTCGATGGCGTTCATCCGCACGATCTCGGAACGATCCTCGACCGCGAGGGCATTGCCATTCGCACCGGCCACCACTGCGCGCAACCGGTGATGAAGCGCTTCGGCATTCCCGCCACGGCGCGGGCTTCCTTCGCCGTCTACAACACGAAAGCGGAAGTCGACGCACTGGTCGCGGGAATTCGCACGGCGCGTGAGGTGTTCGCATGAGCGCGAACCTGGGCGAACTCGGCGATCTTTATCAGGAAGTGATTCTGGAGCACAGCAAGGCCCCGCGCAACTTTCGTAAGCCGGAGTCGGCCAATCATCACGCCGAGGGTTTCAATCCGCTCTGCGGCGACCGCTGCTCGGTCTATCTCGACGTCGAAAACGGCGCTATCAAGGACATCGGCTTCCAGGGCTCCGGGTGCGCCATCTCGCGCGCCTCGGCTTCCATGATGACGCAGATTCTTAAAGGGAAGAGCACTAAAGAAGCGGCCAAGCTCTTCGGGGAGTTCCACGATCTTGTTACCGGCGACCCAGAGGCGATGAAAAACGCGGCGGATCTGGGCAAGCTGGCCGCGTTTGGCGGAGTCTCCAAGTTTCCCGCGCGCGTCAAGTGCGCCACGCTCGCCTGGCACACGCTGCAATCCGCGCTTGAAGACAAGCCGGAAACCGTCTCCACCGAGTAGCGAATTCCCATTCCAATGACAGTCCCCACCCCAACCAATCAGAACGCAGCACCCGTTGCCGGTCCCTTCCGCGAGGAGATGATCTGGCAGCAGTTGAAGACTGTGCGCGACCCGGAGATTCCGGTCGACATCGTCAACCTCGGCCTGGTTTATGCTGCCGCGGCGGTTCCGCTCGAAGATGGCGGCCATCGTATCGACGTGCGCATGTCACTCACCGCGCCGGGTTGCAGCATGTCCGACGTCATCAAGGCTGAAGTCGAGCGCAAGCTGGCCGCGCTGCCCGAGGTGCGCGAAGTCCGAGTCGACATTGTCTTCGATCCGCCCTGGAATCCCGGGATGATGTCTGAAGGCGCAAAGCTCCAGCTCGGCTTCGATTCCGACTACGGCGCGCCCAACGCGAAGCCCGGGCCTGCGAGCTCAGGACCGTTCAACGTCATTCGCTAGCCCTGCAGCTGCTCAATCGAAATCCGGAACCGGGAATCAACGTTCTTCTTCGCTGCCCAACTTTTCGATCTGCCTGCGCCAATCGAGAGAATCGACAAAGCCACTCGAGTTGCGCCAGCCGGGCTCGACAATGATGTGCAGCTCAAGATAGACCTGCGTGCCCAGCAGCGACTCGATCTTTCGCCGTGCTCCGGTTCCGATGGCCTTCAGCTTCGTTCCGCCTTTGCCAATTAAAATCGCTTTCTGCCCGTCGCGTTCGCAATAGATGACCGCCGCAATTCTAGTCAGTTGTCTTTTGCCGGGCCTCGCTGGTGCCTCAGGCTCCCCGAACTGCTCGATCACCACTGCCGACGCGTACGGCACTTCTTCGCCGGTTTCGATCAAAATGCTCTCGCGGATCAGTTCGGCGACCATGAAGCGCATCGGCTGATCGGTGTACTGATCCTTGGGGTAGTAGCGCTCCCCCTTCGGCAGCACATCCACAATCTTGCGCACCAGAACATCGAGGCCGTCGCGTTTGCGTGCGCTCACCGGGATCACCTGCGCAAAGTTGTATTGCTTGGTGAGCGACTCGATCAGCGGCAAGAGCTGGTCCTTGTGCACCAGGTCGATCTTCGTCAGCACCAGGAAGACAGGGCAGTCGAGCTTGCGCACCAGCGAGAAAAGGAACTCGTCCTCGCTCGCCCAACCATGCGCGCGTTTTTCATTCTTGCCGGGTGCCCCGGTTTTCTCTGCCGCGGCGGATGCGACTTCGGAGGGCTCTGATCCAACCTGTATTCTTCGCGTCGCATCCACGAGCACCAGCACCAGGTCGCGCGCTTCGAGCGCCTCATGCACCTCCTGAAGCATGCGCCGGTCGAGTTGCGATGCGGGCTTGTGTACCCCGGGTGTATCGACAAAGACGATTTGCGCGGCCGGGTGAGTACCCTTGTGCGCAGGCACTTCCACAACGCCAATGATGCGGTTGCGCGTGGTCTGCGGCTTGGCCGTGACGATAGCCACCTTTTCGCCTGTGAGCGCGTTGAGCAACGTGCTTTTGCCCACGTTGGGCCGGCCGAGAATGGCAACGAATCCTGATTTCACGCGCGATGCGCTCCTGCCTGAGTGACCTTGATTCAGTGTAGGTCATCTTGCACTGAGCGAGTGCCCCGCCCTCGCCGCGCTTTTTCTCGTGCGGCTAGGGTGGGATGGGATGTTTGAGGAGCTCTTAAATTTAATTCAGTGCTTCACCCTGCCGTGCATTCCCGCTTCAAAGCTGCGGCGGTCGAGCCGAGGCAGCGCGCGCGCCACCTTGTCGGGAAAGAGCGCGTAGTGCCGCGCCGCAATCAGTAATTCGGGCACACACCACACGTCCTCTTCGTCGGTCATCCAGTGCTGGCTATCTAGTCGAGCCAGATTCACCGGCCTCGAGTAAGCACGCAGCGTGCGTTCGCCCCGCAGATTGTAGTAGTGCTCAAAGTAGCTGAGTGCCAGCTCACGCAGTGTGCGATAAATGGGCGCTCGAAAGCGCAGCCCCGCGAAATTCGATTTGGCGATGCCTCCCCACAAACCGCGCTCGCGGTAAAGTGCCACCACGTGATCATCGTCTCGCACAGATTCCAGATCCATCACCAGCGGCGGATAGCCGTTGACCCGCAGTGCGGCAGCGGCCACGAGTGCCCCTTCTAGGCAGTGCCCCTTGCGCTCGCGCAACACGCGCTGCGGCGACCACGCCGTGTCGGCATATTGGTACTCGATCGCGTCGATGAACTTCTGAATCTGCGCCGGCGTCTTCAGCCCGCGCAGCGTGCGCAGATTTTCCGGCGAAAAGCCGTAGCCCTCGCGGCTGCCCCGCCGATTGCCGTTTACCTCACTTGCCCCTTGCTGCCCCACTTTGCCCCTCGTTCCCCCAGGTCCTTAGTCTCTCAAATTGTTTCAGGAATCTTTCAAGAGACCCCTTGACCTGTCTATAACTATAGGGTTGACCCTTGGAGTAGACCATGTGGACGGTAAGCAAACTCGCCCGGCAGGCCGGTCTCAGTCGGACCGCGCTTTTGTACTACGAATCCATCGGACTGATGCGCGCGCCCGTTCGCAGCAACGGGAACTACCGCTGCTACGGCGAGCGCGACCTCAAGCAGCTGCTCGAAATTCGCGCCTATCGCGACGCGGGCCTCAGGTTGGCCGACATTCGCGCCATCCAGAATCGTTCGGCCGGCGATGCGGCAAGCGTACTGCAACGGCGGCTCATGGAGCTTGACGGCGAGATCAGGAACCTCCGCGATCA
The DNA here is from genome assembly GCA_049518955.1 of Occallatibacter sp. Taxonomy (GTDB): domain Bacteria; phylum Acidobacteriota; class Terriglobia; order Terriglobales; family Acidobacteriaceae; genus Telmatobacter. The sequence continues at coordinate 29,683 of JBEKRG010000002.1, read as the reverse complement.
TCAGGCGGCGATTCTCAAACTACTGAGCCATGGAAGTCTAAGGAGAGAGAGAATGATTACGAAACAGAAATGGGTTTCCATCATGAAGGGGTGCGGGCTGAGTGACGAGCAGATGCACCGATGGCATTCGGAGTTCGAGCGTTCGGCGCCCGAGGAGCATCAGGAGTTCCTGGAATTTCTGCACATCCCGGCGCCGGAGATTAAAACCATTCGCGATCAGAGCCGCAAAAAGTTCTGATTTTGCGTCACCAACAGCGGCGCGGCCGCGCTGCTCATCACCGGTGAGGGGCGGGGCCCGCAGCACCTGCCCTTTTCCGCGAAAATGCTCCTCTGGATGGCTGGTATCATCTCCGCATGATTTCAACGGGCGAGACCAAGCGGCTGATCCTGCGCCCGCTCGCGCTGGCCGATGCGCCGCAGATCCAGGAGCTGTTTCCCCATTGGGAGATCGTGCGCCATCTTCTGAAAATCGTCCCATGGCCTTATCCCCACGATGGAGCGCTCAGCTTCATCCGCGACAATGCGCTGCCTGCGATGGAGCGCGGCGATCGATGGACTTGGACATTGCGCCTGAAAGCCAAACCGCATCAGATAATAGGTGTGCTTGATCTGCGGCGCGGTGAAGAAGACAATCGCGGCTTCTGGCTGGGTCTCTCATGGCACGGCCAAGGCCTGATGAGCGAAGCGTGCGTCTGGGCCAACGACTTCTGGTTCGAGCAACTCGGCTTCCCTTTGCTTCGCGCCGCCAAGGCCGTAGAGAATACCGCCTCGCGCCGCATCTCAGAGAAGCAAGGCATGCGTCTCGTTGGGATCGTCGAAAAGGAATACGTCTCCGGCCGCCTGCCCTCTGAGATTTGGGAGATTACAGCCGAAGAATGGCGTGCATGGAAGGCCAGTGCCGCGCGCAATCACGCTCAGGCGGACCGTTAGGCTCACGACTCAGACTGAACGTTGGATTCTTTCGGAAACGGCAGCCGCGCCGTCGCCGGAAACAGCCGCACACGCTCTACCCGCCTGCCAGTCGAAGCCACGATCTCGACGCGCAGGCCGAGTGGACCAAGCGTCACGACTTCGCCGGCCTTGGGAATCCGGCCCACAATCTCGCTCACCAGGCCGCCGAGCGTTGTTGCTTCGTAGTCTTCGCCCAATTCCACTGGCTCGCCAATCACATCACCCAGTTGATCGGCAGGAAAGCTGCCCGGAATGAGCCACGACCCTGAAGGCTCTCGCTGTGGCTCCTCGATCTGCGTGTCGGTCTCGTGTTCGTCACGAATGTTGCCCACAATCTGCTCAAGCAAATCTTCGATGGTCACCAGGCCGGCTACTGCGCCGTACTCGTCAATCACGACCCGCATGTGTTGTTTTTCGCGCTGCATCTCGCGCAGCAGCTCGTAGCCGCGCTTGGTTTCAGGCACGAATGCCGCGGCGTGCAGGATCGTCGCGACCGTCCGCGTCCGCGCTTCGTCATCGGTGATCTGCAGCAGGTCGTGGGCGAACGCGAGTCCCTTGATGTTGTCCAGCGACCCGGAGTAAACAGGCACGCGCGAGTAATTCTGAATCCGCAGCATCTCAAGGAAGTGCTCGATCGTGGTGGATTCGGGAACGGCGAAGATCTCCGGCCGTGGCGTCATCACCTCGCGAACCAGCATGTCGCCGAATTCAACCGCCGAACGTACCAGCTCGCGGTCGCTCTGCTCCAGAATGCCCTCTTCCTCCCCGGCCTCGATCAGTGCTTCCACGCCGGGAGCAGGCTCCTCTTCTTCTGGACCAGCCGGAGCCTCGGCCAGCGCGGCAATGGAAAAGAAGAATCGGATGAAGACGGTGACTGGCGTAACGAGCCACAGCAGCAGGCGGATAAGCCAAAGCAGCCGCGCAACCCACAGCCCGCGCGTGCGGTTGAAGAGCAGATCGGGAATGAGCTGGTAGGCGAACACGACCACCAGCACCACGGCCAGAACGGCCTGCGCGATCTCAAGCGTGTTAGGTGGCCCAGGGTGGGTGGGCCGGATGAAGAGCAGTGCGCCGAAGCCAAGCGCGATGATGCCGAGCGTAAGCTGCTTAAGCACTGTTGCGCAGAGCGCCGCATGTTCGCGGCTCAGGCCAAGATGCGGCTCAATGCGCACCTCCCATGCGTCAAGATTCTCCTGCACCTCACGGCTCAAAATCTTGCCGAACTCTGAGTAGACACGCTGAATGTAGGAAGCCAGAGTCGCCACCACGATGAGCGCGATAAGCGCAACGATCTCAAGCGGAGTCATGGTTTGCGCCTCCGCGTCTTCGTTCGCTTCACGCTTACCCGCTCAATCAGTCCCAGCGGCAGCTCGAGCTTTGCGCGCAGTTGCCGTTCGCGCCGCTGCATCCTGCCGGCGTCTGTTTCGTGGTCGTAGCCTGCCAGATGCAGCAGACCATGAAGAATCAGGACCCGCAGCTCAACCCCCAGCGCGTGCCCTTGCTCGGCCGCCTGCTTTCTCGCTGTCTCCACGCTGATCGCCACATCGCCAGCGACCCGCTCCACGGGCTTTGTGTTTTGGAGTGGTTTGGCGGGAAACGACAGTACGTCGGTCGCCTCGTCCTTGCCGCGGAAGCGCCGATTCAAATCGCGGATCGTTGCGTCGGTCGTGAGCAGCACCGTCACCTGGCCGCTGAGTTTGGCGGCGTCCTGGGCCTGCGCAAGGAACCGGCCCAATGTGCGCCTCGATGGAATGCGGGAAGTCATCTCGGGTCTGGACGCAGCGGACGTCTTCGCATTGGCGGATGCCGATGCCGAGTCAGGCTCCAGTTCTGGGTCAAGGAGAATCATCTTGCAGCGGCCGCAAACAGCGCGGCCCGCGGTGACTTCGATTCTATCCTCTGCAACACCACACTGATACACTGGGCCTGCAAATTCCCGGCCCGCTTCGCGCACGACCTGCAAGTTTCTGACTCGATGCTGGCGATTCCGCGCCGCGACACAACTATGACCAAGCGAATCCTTCTCTTCGCGCCTTGTGCGTTCAACCTGGCCGAAACCAGCCGTATGGTTGAGATCGCCAAGGCCGTAGCGCGCCATCCCGTCGCAAGCCGGGCCTTTGACATTCATTTCATCTCCGACGGCGGCGACTTTGAGCAGATGATTGAGAAGCACGGATTCGCCCTGACGCGCCTTGAACCCCGCTTGACCAAAAAGAAGATTGAGCTCATCGCCAAGGTCGATCGCGGCGAAAGGTTTACTCCCGCATTCACCGATGCAGAGCTCGTCGCGCGCGTCAACAGCGAAGTTGCCTGTCTAAGAGCTCTCCAGCCTGTCGCCGCCATCACCGGTTCCTATGTCACCATCCCGGTCACATGCCGCGTTCTTCGTGTCCCTCTCGTCTGGGTGGTGCAATCCACGTGGCTTCCGGAATTCTTCTGCCACGGCGCAGGCATGACGGACAAGTTGCGCCCTGCAGCCGCTAAAGCGGTGGCCGATTGGCTGATCCTTCGCTTTATCAATTTCTGGATCGGATACGGATTCCTCAACGGGATCAGTCGCGCTGCCAAGCATTTCGGCGTTCCAGGCTATCAGTCGATTTTCGAGTTCTGGCGCGGAGACTTCGCGCTGGTCGCCGAGCCGCCCGAATTTTCGGGAGTCGATCTTCCGCCCAACCACGCCTTCATCGGCCCGCTGATTCCGCAGGATGAGTTTTTCATTCCCGCTGAGGTCGCGGCGATCCCGAGGGACAAGCCGCTGATCTACTTCGCCATGGGTAGTTCCGGAACGCCGGAAATTGTCGCGAAGATTCTCGAGAGCTTCGCCGGCGAACCCTATCGCGTAATCGCGCCAGTCAAGTTTCAGCTCGCGCAAATCCCCAGCGTGCGCATTCCCGCCAACGTCATCGTCACGGACTGGGTGCCGGCTGTCCAAGTGAACAAAATGGCCGATCTCGCCGTTATCCACGGAGGCGTGGGAACGGTGATGGCCGCCGCGCTCGCGGGTAAACCGGTCGTCGGAGTGGGCATGCAGATGGAGCAGGTCGCAAATCTGGCCTGTTTGGAGCGGCTCGGCTTCGCGACTCGTGTCGGCAAATCGAGCGACCCGTCGCGGCAAATCCAGGCAGCGATCAAAAAACTTTTGAACGATGACCAAGCCAAAGCGAAGGCAGCGGACTTCGCACGAGTGATCGCCAAATGGAATGGCCCGGAGCGCGCAGTCGATATCTTGCTTAAGCGCTACGGCGCTGGGATCCCGAACTCGTTTCCGAACGATCAACCTCCGGCAACCAATCGTCTTGTTAGCTGATCAAGTCGGTCGTTAAGGACTGCGCCTTCTTTCTCGGGGAAAGCTTCTCCTTCTTCAATGGGTTGATTCAGGTTGGCGATTGTCGAGTTTTTTGATCTTTGCTGAAAGGCTCGTCTATGTTCGATCTTCTGGAATTCGGCGAAAACATTTGGATCGTCGACGGCCCGCCCGTCCGCGACGCGGGCGTCATGTTTACCACCCGCATGGCTCTCGTGAAGCTTGTCGACGGTTCATTATGGGTGGACTCTCCAGTCCCCGTGCCATTCGATACGCTCAAAAAGATATCTGCGTTGGGACCTGTCAGGTATCTTGTCGCCGGGACGCCGAGGCACGTCTGGCGGCTGGCGGCATGGCATGCGCTCTTTCCCGAGGCGGAGCTATGGGCAGCAAGAACGACGCCGTTTACGCTGAAGAAAGGGCATCTGCCGTTAACCGGCATTCTGGGGGACGAGCCACCTCAAGCCTGGCGTGACGACTTTGAGCAGCTCGCGTTCAAAGGCAATCCGCTGATCGAAGAAGTCTTTTTCCTTCACAAAAAGTCGCGCACGGTCATCCTGGACGACTTGATCCAGATTCATCCGATCGTGAAGGGGAAGCCTTTTCGCAATGCTCTGTGGAAACTGGAAGGTGTTGTATCTCCGCATGGAGGCGTCGCGCTCGATTTCAGGGTGTCATTCACCAACAGAACTCTCGCGCGCCGCTCGCTCGACAAGCTGCTTTCGTGGGATTTCGACAAGCTGATCATCGCGCACGGCCCATGCATCGAGAGGGACGCAAAGCCATTTGTGGAACGGGCATTCCGATGGCTCTTGTGATCGCGCAACTCCGATCACTCACTGCACCGATGAACCGATCAACCCCTGCTCATCCGCCGCGTCACTGCGGCTTCGCCGTCTGCTTCGTCTCCGTCTCCTGCCGTTCTTCGCTCTCCTGGGCGCCGACCTGAATCGCATCGCCCATCGTGAGCGGAAGCTCCTGCTGGCGCGGTTTTGCGCTCTCATATGCGCGCACCACGCGCTGCACCAGTGGATGGCGCACCACGTCGCCGTCGTCGAAATGGCAGAATGCAATGCCCTCCACGCCATTCAAGACGTTGATCGCGTCCAACAGCCCCGATTTGCGGGGGTTGGGCAGATCGATCTGTGTAATGTCGCCCGTGATCACGGCCTTTGAGTTGTTGCCCATGCGCGTCAGGAACATCTTCATCTGCTCGACCGTAGTGTTTTGCGCCTCGTCCATAATGATGAAGGCGTCGTTCAGCGTCCGCCCGCGCATGAAGGCCAGCGGCGCAACTTCGATGATGTTCTTTTCGAGCATCTTGTCCACGCGGTCGGGATCGAGCAAATCGTAAAGCGCGTCATAAAGCGGGCGCAGGTAGGGGTCCACCTTTTCCTGCAAAGTACCGGGCAAAAAGCCCAGCCGTTCGCCGGCTTCTACAGCCGGCCTCACCAGCACGATGCGGCCCATGCGCTTGGCATTGAAAGCGGCCACGGCCATCGCCACCGCGAGATACGTTTTGCCCGTGCCGGCCGGGCCCACGCTGAACACCATGTCGTTCTGCTCGATGGCCTCAACATAGCGCCGCTGGTTAAGCGAGCGCGGCTGCACCGTCCGCTTGATTCCCACGGATCGCTGCTTGCCGGCCTCGGCCACGGAGCGCAGCGTCGCTGCCTGGTCGGCCACCACGAGCCGCAGCATTCCGTTCAGCTCGCCATTGTGCGGATGGATTCCCTGGCGGCGGAGATTCTCAAAGTCCTCGAAGATGCGCTGCACGCGCGCCACACTCGCTTCGGCCCCTTCCACGTGAACCGCGTCGGAGCGCAAATCGATGCGCACGCCAAGGGAGTCTTCCATCAATCTGAGGTTTTCATCGCGGGTCCCGAACAGGGGCTCAAGATTCGGCGTAATCTCCAGGGCGATCTTCAAAGGATTCTATGTCCTCCAGGACGGTGGGTTAAGTTTTCCCGGCAGCGTTGCCTTAGGGCTGCTGCCGAAGGGTTGACAAATAAGTTATCGGCGATCGGCGCGACATGCGCGAGCATCGGCCGTTTCGGCGGCCAAATGCGCAAGCACGCGCCCCGGCACGGCGCTTCATGGCAAACGGCAAGTTTTGGAGGGAGCCAGACGGTGCGAGGCAAACCCAAGCTCAGTGTCCTGCCCAGCTTCCAGGCTGCCTTTGGCATCCGCGGGTTGGAGTTGAGTACCAAATCCGGTATTGCGAGAGTAGCGCCAGTCGTTCGGCGCGTCAACCGTCGCAGCATTACTTTTGATGCTTTGGTTGTCACGGAAGATACCTGCCGCGCCATCCGGTACACTGCTCTCAATCTCAAACCGCGCCCATTAAGCGTGTCGGGGAAACATCTTGTTGTCTGCGCTCTACATCGTTGTTCTCGTTGCCATCGCTGCCGCCCTGCTGGCCGTGGCCATTTACCGCGCCATCGGGGTCAAAACCAAGGCCGATTACCTGGTCGCAGGCCGCTCGCTCCCGGCCCTGGTTCTCGTGCTCACGCTTCTCACTTCGTGGATCGGCGCGGGCTCGCTCTTTGCTGGCGCTGAGAACGCCTATAAAAACGGATTCGCTGCGCTCTGGCAGCCAGCCGGCGGGTGGCTGGGTTTGCTGCTCATTTACTTCATTGCACCCCGTGCGCGGAAGTTCGCCCAGTTCACGCTGCCCGACCTTCTTGAGGCGCGCTACAACCAGGGGGCGCGCGTCCTCGGCACCATCGCCATCCTCTTCGCCTACGTGGCCATCACCAGCTACCAGTTCAAGGGCGGCGGCAATGTGCTGCATCTCATCTTTCCCGACACAGTCACTCCGGAGCTGGGTACTTACATCATTGCCGCCTTCGTCATCGTCACCACGGCCCTTGCCGGCATGTCGTCGGTGGCCTATATGGATGTAGCCATCGGCTCACTGGTCACGGTCATTTGCATCATTGCCACGCCCATGCTGTTCTTGAAGGCCGGCGGATGGAACGGGCTTCACGCCGCGCTGCCCGAAACGCACTTCGAGGTCCTGGGCAACCTCACGTTCATTCGCGCCATGGAGTTTCTCGTTCCCACGCTGCTGCTGATGCTGGGCAACCAGGTCATGTACCAGAAGTTCTTCTCCGCCAAATCGGAAAAGGACGCCCGCTTTTCCGTGGTCGGATGGATTCTGGGCACGCTGCTGCTTGAAACGCTCATTGTTGCCATCGCCGTCTTCGGCTCGGCCCTTTACAAAACGGGAGAAGTCGCCGCACAGCCCTACGAGATCATTCCCTACACGGCGCGTCATGGATTGCCCGCGCTGATGGGCGCGCTGCTGCTCGGCTCGGTCTTCGCCAAAGTCATTTCGACGGCCTCCAATTACCTCTTTTCCCCTGCCTCAAACCTTGTTGAAGACGTCTTCGTACGCTACATGGCTCCGGGCGCGTCGAACAAGCGCGTGCTCATCGTCTCGCGACTCGCCGTCGTGCTGCTCGGCATCTGGGCGCTCTACCAGGCCATCTATGCGCCCAGCATTCTTGCGAAGATGCTCTATGCCTACACCATCTACTCCGCCGCGGTCACGCCGGTGGTACTTGCGGCGTTCTACTCAAAGCGCGCAACGGCGTGGGGTGCGGTCGCCGCCATCGCCTCCGGAACCGTCGTCACTCTCGTTTGGGATGCGCCCGGTTTCAAGCAGCTCCTTCACCTTCCCGCGCTCCTTGCCGATCGCGACGCCATCTTCCCCGCGCTCTTTACAGCGGTCGCCGCGCTCATCGCCGTCAGCGCGTTCACGCCCAAGCCGTCAGCCGCGCAATTAGCGAAGTTCGCGGAGTAGGGGAGCCGGTCGCAATGTCTAGAGGAAAGCCTTTGTACTATATCTGTACAGGATCGTCTTGTGGTCCGATCGCAATCCTGTGACTTAGCAGAAGGAGCCGATGTTATGCGATCCGATATTGTGCCCGGCGCGCTCTTCCCTGACTACGAGCTCACCGACCATTCTGCCAAACGTCGTAAGCTCTCTGAACTGCAGGGTCAACATCCCATGGTTCTTGTACTCAGCCGCGGAGGTTATTGCCCCAAGGACCGCCGGCAGGCAGAACTCCTCGTCCAATTGCATCGTGAGCTGGAAGTCGGATATTGCCGTCTCGTGACGATAAGCACCGACAATATCACCGTTACGAATGAGTACCGTTCGGGCGTGGGTGCTCACTGGCCGTTCCTTTCGGATGTGGGAAGGATCGTTCAAAAAGACCTCGACATCGCGGAATATACCGATCCAGACCACAATCCGATGATTCCACATGTCATCGTTCTGGAACCGCACCTCACCGTATACAAGATCTACAGCGGCTATTGGTTCTTCGGCCGCCCGACAATGGAAGATCTCCGTCAGGACCTCCGTGCCGTCACGAAAAAGTGCAGGCCGGATTGGGATATCACGACCCCGGAAATGAAGGCTGCATGGAAGGAAGGCCGTAAAGAACTCTTCTATCCGTACGGCAAGACTTATGCTCAAACGCTCGGCGAGCAGGACTAGCCTGGATCGATCTGCCTCCCGTGAGGTTCCAATTGCGGTAAGTTCATTTCTCTGCTGGTAGCAATAGAGTAGACCGCGTTTCCAACTCCGACTCGTCCGGGTGTACTGCTACGTTCGTATCGCCGCCCAACCTTCGGTGGCTTTCTTATCCCGAATGCTTGGTTCGCCGCCCGACTCAAGAAAAACTTGCTCCGCCCGCCCGTGATCGCCTTACACTGTCGGTGTCAATTCCTTAACCGTATGCCGGTAGCGCAGCTGACCCTCGAGATTCGCATCGAGCACGCCCAGTCGCTCAAGGACAGGCGACAAGTGGTTCGCTCGCTTAAGGACCAATTGCGGCAGGGCTTCAACGTCTCGGTGGCGGAGCTCGACGAAGCCGTTGTATGGCAGTCTGCCACGCTCGCCGTTGCGGCCGTCTCCCGCTCCCGCGACTACTTGCATGGCCTCATGGAAGAAGTGGAGCGCGCTGCCCGCCGCATGACCAACGAGCTTGGCGCCGATCTCGCCGATTCCTTCTGGGAGTACATCGAGAGCTGAAAGCGCGCCCATCGGCCTTCGAGCACCACAGTCCCACCGTGCTACGCTTGGTCTTGCCCCGGGAGAGATCGTTTGTCCACTGCCTTCGTCATCGGTATCTTCGAGTTTGTCCTGCTGCTTTTCTCTCTCAGTTTTCATGAGTGCGCTCACGCGTGGATGGCCTCGCGCCTCGGCGACCAGACGGCGCGCCTTCAGGGACGCATCACGCTCAACCCGATGTACCATGTCGATCCCATCGGCACGCTTCTGATTCCCGCACTGGCCATCTTTGGCCCATTCGTCGGATTCACTTTTTTCAGCGGATTCCTCATCGGCTGGGCCAAGCCCACCCCGGTCATCACGCGCAACTTCAAGAAAATTGTCCGCGATGACAACCTCGTCACTCTTGCCGGGCCGGTCTCCAATCTCTTGCTGGTGGGCATAGCTTTTGCTTCTTTGGCAGTCATTTGCATTGCGGTTCCGGGCGGACGCTCGCTGGTGCACGATAACTTGCATGGCGCCCTGGCCTTCGGCAGCGGCTTGCAACCGTTGGTGCTGCTGGCGCGCCTCGCGATTGAGGTTAACCTCTCGCTGTTCTTCTTCAACCTGCTGCCCATTCCGCCACTCGACGGGAGCCGCGTCGTGCGCAACATGCTGCCCTATAACGCGGTCCAGCAATATGACCGCATCGGCGGCTGGATCAGCTGGATACTTATGATTGTCGTGGGCGGCTTCATCCTCAGGCTGCTCGTCGGTCCGTCGATTGGTCTGATCTTTTCGATCCTCATGGGCATTTAGAAGCCGTCCGATCCCGATCTCTTCCCGCTACAATGGAATGAGGCCTTTTAACTCTTTTTTGAGCGTGCGCGGCCGTCTTTTTCAGGCCGCGCCAAGGATTCAGATCGCCCCATGCCCGAACCCGCCATTCCTTCGTCCCGCCCGCGCGTCCTCAGCGGTATGCGTCCCACGGGAAAACTTCATTTGGGCAACTACATGGGCGCACTGGCCAACTGGGTCAAGCTCCAGGACAAGTACGATTGCTACTTCTTTATCGCCGACTGGCACGCCCTCACCACCGACTACGCCGACCCCAGCCAGATCGCGCCCAACACCGTCGAAGTCATGCTCGACTACTTGGCCGCCGGCCTCGATCCCGAGCGCAGCGTGCTCTTTTTGCAGAGCCGCGTGCTGCAACACGCTGAGCTCGCGCTGCTCCTCGGCATGAGCACTCCGCTCGGCTGGCTTGAGCGCGTGCCCAGCTACAAAGAGATGCAGGAAAATCTCGCCAGCAAGGACCTCACCACCTACGGATTCCTCGGCTACCCGGTTCTGATGGCCGCGGATATTTTGATTTACCAGCCAGACTTCGTTCCCGTAGGCCAGGATCAACAGGCGCACGTGGAGCTGACCCGCGAGCTCGCCCGCCGTTTCAACTTTCTCTACCCTAAGGACCCAAGGGTCAGGCAAGCGCCCATCATCGGCGCAACTCGCGAAGAGATCAGATCAGCAGGGAAGGAAGAAGAGTTCCTGCGTCAGCATCCTGGGGCCGACCCATTTGTCGGCTTGAATTATAGAGCTGGGATTTCGGCGGAGATGCTTTCGTCGCCTGAGTCGGCGGTTCTTCCCGAGCCCAAAGTTTTGCTCACGCCCTCACCCAAGCTTCCCGGCACTGACGGCCGCAAAATGTCGAAGAGTTACGGCAACACCATTCTCTTGAGCGATCCCGAGCCCGTTGTCCGCCAGAAGCTGAAGACCATGGTTACTGACCCCGCGCGCGTCCGCCGCACTGATCCTGGCGATCCCGATAAGTGCCCCGTGGGTGATCTGCACAAAGTCTTTTCCTCGCTTGAGACGATGGCCAAAGTCTACGAAGGCTGTCGTTCGGCGGGAATCGGCTGCATCGAATGCAAAAGCTGGGCCGCCGACTCGCTGGTGAAAATCCTCGAGCCCATCCAGCAGCGCCGCGCCGCCACCACCGAGGCGCAGGCTATCGAGATTCTTAACTCTGGATCGCGCCGCGCCGCCACCCGCGCCGAGCAGACCATGATCGAAGTGCGCGAGGCCATGCAAATGACGTTGACGACGGTTGTGCCCTCGTGAGACAAACGCGGAAACACGCCATGATGAAGTAATGAAATTGAACCACGGGAAACGAAGGGGCTTGACGGGTCAGGAAAGTGCAAGTGGAGAAAGAGAAACTCCCGTGGTGGCGTTGGGCGCTCGATTTTGCGTTGGGCGGAATCCGCTCCGGATTCGGGCTCTTCCGGCACAATGGAAAAGTCGAGGCCGGCTCGCAGCCAACCGCGGAGGTCGCAGTCGCCGAGCCTGAGCGCGAAGAGGTCGGGTTCAGCAAGGAGAGTAGCCTTGAGCCTGAGAACAGCCCGGAAGCCAGCAGAATCTCCGAGCCCGAGGTCGTTGATGTCGTAACGGACACAGAGAAATCCACTGTTCCGGAAAACTTCCCAGAGCCCGAAAGCAGCCTTGAGCGCGAAAATGGACAGAGTGAGGTCGAGGCCAGCGCCGGGAAACCCTTGGAGGTCGAAAGCAGCCCGGAACCGGAGAAGAGCTCTGAGCAGGAGAAACGTCAGGGTGAGGTCGAATCATCTGGAATAACAGCAGCCGCCGGCGAGGACATCGAACCTGAAACTCCGCTGACCCTGCCCGTGGAACCACCAGAGGACGACCCCGGGGATTTGGCGCCAACAAAAGAAGAAACTGCATTGACAAATTCTTCCCCACAATCCGACGATACCGCGGCCGAGTCCGCGCACGAAGAAGGCCCTGCTCCCGTGCCCGGCCAAACCGCTGTCCCCGAATCCGCCCCCGCGCGGGAAGCAGCGCCTGCTTTGCCCTTCGACCCCCCTTTAACCGCCGAGTCGATGGCTGCCGAGCCGCCTGCCGCCGAGAAGACCACGGCCGAGAAAGTTGCAGCGGCGCTCAAAGCCCGCGGCGTTGACGCCGAGCAGTCGCCCTTTTCCGTCTTCGTCGGCCAGGTCTACGACGGCCCGCTCGACCTGCTGCTCGACCTGATTCGCAAGCAGGACATCGACATCTACGACATTCCCATCGCCAAAATCACCGCGCAGTTCCTGGCCTACGTCGATCATCTGCGCGCCAGCGATATGGACGTGGCTGGCGACTTCGTCTACACCGCGGCGCTCCTCATTCACATCAAGAGCAAAATGTTGCTGCCGCGCGCACCGGTCGGGCCGGAAGAGTCGACAGAGGATCCGCGCCGTGAGCTCGTCGATCGCCTGCTTGAGCACGAGCGCTTCAAGAACGCTGCGCAGATGCTCCACGACAAGCAAATGCTCGAAGCGGCCACGTGGTCCAATCCCGGCGTTCGCGAGTTCCGCGAAGACGCCGGCGCGGAGCCTGAGATTGCTGCCGATACCACGGACCTCGTCCGCATCTTTCGCGACATTCTGGACCGCGCGCGCAACCGCCCCATCCTCAACGTGGAGGAGGACTCGGTCACCGTCGGCCAGATGATCCAGTTCCTCACGCGGCGTCTCACTATGGAGGACAAGCCCGTAGCGCTGCGCCGTCTGCTCAGCCACACGCATTCCGAGCGCGCGCTCATCGCCATGTTCCTGGGTCTGCTTGAACTGGTACGCCTCCAGGCCATTCTTCTCCGCCAGGACCGCCAGTTCAGCGAAATCTTCGTCAAGAAAAACACCGGCTTCGACGCCGTGGTAAACGAAGGGCTGGCCAGCGCGCACGACGACTGGCGCTAACCCGCGCGCAGCCTTGTAAACTGACCCTGATGAGTTCCATTTCCCGAAAACTGCATTGCATCGCGCTCGGCGCAGCTCTGGCAGCGCTCGTGCTCTCCTCCGGCAGCGCCTCTCTCAGGGCGCAACAAACGGCCCAGCTCTCACCGGATGCCGAACTCGCGCTGGTTCCGTTGCCCGAGCCCCCGGAAAATGCCCTGCCGCTGCCTGAAGACCGCGGCGCTGCCGATCTTGAGCAGACGATCAAGCGCCTCGGCACCACGGCCAGCGTGCTTTTTATCGTTGCGCATCCCGACGATGAAGATGGCGCGTTGATGACCTACCTTTCGCGCGGCCTGGGCGTGCGTGTCACGCTGCTTACGTTAACGCGCGGCGAGGGCGGCCAGAACGCGCTGGGCGCCGAAAGCTACGATGCGCTGGGGCTCATCCGTACCAACGAGTTGCTGAAGGCCGACCAGTTTTATAGCGTGCAGCAACTTTGGGGCACTGAGGCCGATTTTGGATTTTCAAAGACGCAGGAAGAGGCTTTCTCAAAATGGGGGCACGATCGCGTGCTTTATGACGCCGTCCTGGCGGTGCGGATGGTGCGGCCGGAGGTCATCCTATCCACCTTTGTCGGCGGCGTCAGCGATGGCCACGGTCACCACCAGGTCTCCGGTGAAATCGCGCAAGAAGCATTCAAGGCCGCAGCCGACCCCAACGTCTTTCCTGAGCAATTGAAAAACGGTTTAGAGCCCTGGCAGCCGCAGGCCGTTTACTCACGCACGCCCTTCGCGCCCATCACCAACGGCCAGATGCTCGATTACGCCACTGGCAAGTGGACGCCTGCGCGGTTTCGGAATTACATTACCGGCCAATGGATCGAAGGCGAGTTGCCTTCTGACGCGACCATTTCTGTCGGCAAGTGGGACGCGGCGCTCGGTCGCACCTATGTGCAGATTGCGCGCGAAGGCTGGGGCGAGCAAAAGTCACAGTATGGCGGCGCCGATCCCGCGCTCATGGTCCCGGATTCATCGAGCTATCACCTGTGGGCGGTTGCACCGGCAGCTGCGGCCGAAGGCTCCAAGAAAGTCTCAAGCCTCTTTCAGAATCCAAAAGTGGACATCGACACGAGCATCACCGGCATTGCGCGGCTGACTGGAACCGCGCCGCCCCAGTGGCTCACCGACGGCCTCGGCCAAATTCAGAGCGGCCTGAATACATTCACCAGCGATTACAAAAACCAGAGTGGATTCGACGCCGCGCATAGTCTCGCTTCCATCTATCGCCGAACGCTTGACCTCTACGCGCGCGTAAAATCCAGCGACCTGGACCCGCAGGCCAAGGCAGGTCTCGAATTTGAGCTAAGCGAAAAGATCGATCAGTTTCAAACGGCACTCAAGGACCTTCTCGGCCTGGACCTGGTTGCATTCGCGACAAACGGAGGCGGCCAGGGCTTCGGTTTTCGCGGCGCTTCCGCTGACGAGACCGCTCGCAGCGTTTGGCCGGGTGAGGACTTCAGGGTTCGCGTGCATCTCGCGCAAGGGCTGGATGCGGCAGAGTTGAGCCGGGCATGGCTCGTGAGCAGCGACGGCACACCATGGAAGATCGACGACGTTGGCGGCCCGATCGACGCGGAGCACGCCGCCGCGCCCGCGACCGACAGGACTTTTCATGTGAGCGTCCCCGCCGATGCCGCACCCACGGAACCCTACTTTACGCGCCCCACCACCGAGCAACCCGTCTACGACCTGTCGAATGAAGCTTGGCGCGAGCGCTCCTTCGCGCCCTATCCGTTATCTGCCTGGGCGGAGTTCACCTATGACGGCGTTCCCATCCGCCTCGGAATGGTCGTGCAAACCCTGGGGCACGTCACCGGTGTAGGCGGCGTTTATCAGCCGCTCCTGGTCACGCCTGCCGTCGGAGTGCGCGTTGAGCCGGAGGCACGCATTCTTCCACTCGACGGCTCGCCGCTTCCTGTCAATATCACGGTGCACTCCGAGCACGCCGCCGACGGCGTTGTCGATCTCCAGTTGCCCGAGGGCTGGCGCGCCGATCCCGCCCAACGCGAATTCCATTTAAAGGGTGCGGGCGACACGGAGCCGCTCGTGTTTTCGGTTACCCCTGCCGGCGACGTCGCTGCGCGCGCCTATGCCATCAAAGCCATAGCGCATGTCGGCGATCAAAGCTACTCGATCGGCTGGCAGAGCATCGGCTATACAGGCCTGCTTCCTTATAACCAGTACGAGCCCGCGGAGCTCCGTACGCGCAAAATCGACGTGAAGGTACAGCCGGGCTTGCGAGTGGGCTATGTGATGGGAACTGGCGATCATGTTCCCGAGGCCATCGAGGCGCTGGGCATCACGCCGCATCTCCTCACTGACGACGAGCTGACCACCGCAGACCTGTCGCAATGGAACGTCCTGGTCGTCGGCATTCGCGCCTACTCCGCGCGGCCTGCGCTCGCCGCTGCGGAATCGCGCCTCGAGCATTTCGTTGAGCAAGGCGGGACGGTTGTCGTGCAGTACCAGGGCAACACATTTCCTGCGCCACTGCCCGTTGCCATGGGCCGCTTTCCCGAGCGCGTCGTCGATGAGCAAGCGCCGGTCAAACTCCTCGACCCCACCAATCCGCTTCTCACCTGGCCCAATCAAATCACATCTGCGGATTTTGACGGCTGGTTCGAAGAGCGCGGCCACGGCTTCCTCGATCACTGGGACCCCGAATACACGGCGCTCACCGAGACCGCCGACCCAGGCCAGGATCCGCAGCGCGGCGGCCTGCTCGTCGTGCATCGCGGAAAAGGCACCTACATATATGTTGCGTTTGCGCTCTATCGGCAGTTCCCTGAGTTAGTGCCGGGAGCTTATCGACTCCTGGCCAACTTGCTCAGCGCCTCCGGTCCCACGACCTCTTCCCACTAGCTACCCGGCGCAATTCTCACAATTCGTTCCAGCTCGCTGGCTAAGTGCATTTCACTTTCGCTGCGCCGCGCCGGCTACCACGACGCCGCAATTTCCCCGTCCGAATCTTCGGCAAATCGCGCAAGAAAAGCGAAGCGTTTGTAAATAGAGATTGAATTTCTTGTCATCCTCTTTGCGCGAGGACCTGCGTCTTCCCGCCACTGTGAATTCTGTGTGAATTCGTCAAATCTTAATCTTGCTCTGCGAGGCTTGGATGCGTAACGACAGAAGGAGTTTTGCCGGCGCGAGACTTCCTTCTCTACCACTCCCCTAATTCTTCGTGCCGATGGGAATATCGCAGATTTTCCATTTCATCAATGCGTCCGGGATGCAGAAGCGCTCTGCGTTCGATGTGCACGTGGGCGCTGACAATTTCCAACACAATTCCGTGAGGAAAAGAGAGGCCCAAATGAAATTGACAGTGAAAGCGGCTGCCATTGCGTTTCTTGCAGCCGGTCTTGTTGTTTCTTACGCACAAACCAGCGGATCAACGCCGCCGGCAAAGAAGCACGCTGCAGCCAGAAAGCCCGCAGCGCCGGCTGGTCCCACGGTGCAGGAGCAGATCGACCAAATGAAGCAGCAGTTTCAGGGCGAGATTGACGGCCTGAAGGCTGATCTTGCCACCAAGGACGAGCAGTTGAAGCAGGCGCAGCAAACGGCAGCCGATGCGCAGGCTGCGGCAGCCAAGGCGGAAGCCGACGCCACAGCGCAGCAGCAGTCGGCGACTGACAATGCGGCGGCCGTATCCACCCTGCAAAGCACGGTCAGCGATCTGAAGGCCAACGCAGTTTCGCTCGCCACCACGGTTTCCGATGAGACCACCGCGATCAAGAAGGAGATCAAGAGTCCCGATGCGATCTACTTCAAGGGAGTCGCCCTCTCATTCACGGGGAGCTTCATCGCGGCTGAAACCGTGGACCGCACCGCGGCCACTGCCAGCGACATCAACACGGCGTTTACCGGTGTTCCGCTCCAGAACTCAGATGCCTACAACGTGAGCGAGTTCTTTGGTACCGGCCGCCAGTCGCGCCTGGCATTCAAGGCTACCGGCAAACTCCCCAGCGTGGCTCTCAGTGGCTACTACGAGATGGACTGGCTGGGAACGGGCGTCACATCGAACAACAACCAGTCGAACAGCTACGTATTGCGCCAACGCCAACTATGGGCCGACGCCAAGACAACCAGCGGCTGGGATTTCTCGGGCGGCCAGGGTTGGTCGCTTGTCACGGAAACCACGCAGGGCCTGACGCGCGGCACTGAGATTCTGCCCTCCACCATCGATGCGCAGTACGAAGCCGGCTTTGTATGGACCCGCCAATACAGCTTCCGCGTGTCCAAGGACTTCGGCAAAGTGGCATACTTGGGCTTCTCGGTTGAGAACGCCGAAACTTTGAACCCCGGCGGCAACAACCTGCCGTCCAACGTTCTTATCGGCTCAGCTGGAACTGCTGGCGGCCTCTTCAACGCTGGCGGAACTGCGGCTGCGGGCACCTTGGCGAACTACTCGTTCAACTACACTCCTGACTTTGTTGTGAAGATGGCCTTCGAGCCCGGCTGGGGCCACTGGGAAGTGTTCGGCATCGAACGCAACTTCCGTGACCGCATCTATCCTTGCGCAACCATAACGGCCACCTGCACAGTGCCCGCGACCACGCTTCCGTTCAACAGCACGGCAACGGGCGCCGGCCTCGGCGGCGGGTTCCGTGCCCCGCTCGGAACCAAAGCAATCGTGTTCGGCCTGAAAGGACTCTGGGGTCAGGGCGTAGGCCGCTACGGCTCTTCGACCATCACCGATGCCACGCTGCGGCCGAACGGAACCATCTCGCCAGTCCATGGGTTCTCTGCTCTGAGCACCCTGGAAGTCAGCCCCACGAAGAACTTCACGGTGTACGCCAACTACGGCGGCGACTATATTGCCCGCGACTGGGTCCTGAGCGGTACCACGCAAGTCGGCTACGGCAACTACTCTGCCGATATGTCTGGTTGCGGAATCGAACCGGTTTCCACCGCCGCCAACCCAACCACCGACCCCATCACCCCGGGCAACGCCACCAACGGTTGCAAGGGCAACAACAAGGACGTGCAGGAGTTCACGGCCGGCTACTGGTGGAATATCATCGCCGGTACCAAGGGCCGCTTGCGCCAGGGCATCCAGTACAGCCTGATCCGCCGCGACCTGTGGTCGGGTGCGCCGGGTACCGGTACTGTAACCAACCCCGGCGGCGGCGCTCATGGCGACGACAACATGATCTTCACCTCGTTCCGCTACTACCTGCCGTAAGCAACGGGCTTCCAGCCCAAAACAAAAAGGGGCAGTCCGCAATGGGCTGCCCCTTCCATTTAGTTTCAATATCGATTCTGCTTCTGATTCGCCGAATGCCGCGCGCTTACTCCGCCGCTTCCACCGGCTTGGTCTGCGCCACCGTCCAGTCAGGCGCGCCTACCTTGAATCGCGCGAACCGCCGCACAGTGATGTTCTCGCCGAGCTTGGCTACCTTCTGCGCAATCAACTCCTTCACGCTGATGGCCTGGTCCTTGATGAACGGCTGCTCCAGCAGGCAAACCTCTTCGTAAAACTTCGCCATCTTTCCGTCAACGATCTTTTCGATCACCGGCGCCGGCTTGCCCGTAGCCGCTGCCTGCGCGCGATAGATTTCTTTTTCGCGCTCCAGATCTTCAACGGTCACATCCTCCGGCTTAACGTAGCGCGGATCGCTGGCCGCAATGTGCATGGCCACGTCCTTCAGCAGCTCCTGAAAGTCCTCGGTCCTGGCCACGAAATCGCTCTCGCAGTTCAGCTCCACCAGCACCGCGATCTTTCCGCCCGCATGGATATAGCTGCCCACCGCGCCTTCGTTGGTCACGCGCGACGATTTCTTCTGCGCCGAGGCCATGCCCCGCTTGCGCAGCACCACGAACGCGTCTTCCATGTTGCCCTTGGTCTCCTGCAGAGCCTTCAGGCAGTCGCCCATCGGCGCACCCGACTTCTCGCGCAGTTCCTTTACCAATTTCGCGTCAATCTTCTCAGTCACTGTCGTCATCTCTCTTTTTTCCCCGGCCGCACACGGCCCTATGCATGTATTGCGTTTAAGATTTCACGATCGTGTTGCGCGCCGAAGAATTTCCGGCATAAGAAAAGCGTGGCCCTTGGCGAAGCGGCCACGCTCTTTTGAATTCAGTGCGTGTTTCCGCGCCGATTCGCTACTTGGCGCTTTCCGCTGCCACTTCGTCCTCTTCCAGCAGCGCCGCCACAGCCGCAGGCGCCTTGCGGATGCCACCGCCCAGCGCTGCTTCCAGGTCAACTTCCTCGCTCGGCGCGCTCTCTGCCGAAATCTCCACGCTCTCCGCTGTGCCTTCGCCCTCTATCGCGGCCGCCGTTTCCGGCGCTTCTTCCGTGAAGGCCTTGTCGGTCAGCATGTTCACGCCCTCGGCAGCCGAGTCTGCAATCTTCGACGTAAACAGCCGAATCGCGCGCAGCGCGTCGTCGTTGCCGGGAATCACGTAATCCACCACCGTCGGGTCGCAGTTCGTGTCCACCACCGCAACCACCGGGATGCCCAGCTTGCGCGCTTCCTTCACCGCGATCTGCTCGTTGTTCGAGTCCACGATGAACAGCGCGTCCGGAAGCCGCTTCATGCTCTTGATGCCGGCCAGGTTGGCCTGAAGGTGCTTGCGCTCCCGCTCCAGCTTGATCACTTCTTTCTTGGTCAGCAGGTCGTAGCGGCCGTCCGTGGCCATCTCATCGAGTTCCTGCAGCCGCTTCACACTCTTCTGCACCGTTATCCAGTTGGTCAGCAGGCCGCCCAGCCAACGCTGGTTGATGTACGGCATACCCGCCCTCGTGGCCTCTTCGGCAATCGCATCCTGTGCCTGGCGCTTGGTGCCGACGAACAAAATCGTCTTGCCGCTGCCGCATAGCTCCGTCACGAATTTCGACGCGTCCTTGAAAAGCTTCAGCGTCTTCTGCAGGTCGATGATGTAAATTCCGTTGCGCTCCCCGAAGATGTATTCCTTCATCTTGGGATTCCAACGCTTCGTCTGATGCCCGAAGTGAACACCCGCTTCGAGCAGTTCCTTCATGGTGATAGTTGCCAATGGTCCTCCTTCGTGGACTGCATCCGGGATGTTGATTCTGTGACCCGGATTTATCCCCTTGCGGGGAGATTTGTAAAACCAGTTCCCAGTTCGTAGTTCACAGCCAGCAAAATCCGACTTGCTGACAACTGCGAACTAAGAACCGCGAACCAAGAACTGCAAACGCGTTAGCGCTTGCTGAACTGGAACCGCTTTCTCGCGCCCTTCTGGCCATACTTCTTGCGTTCCTTCTGGCGCGCGTCGCGAGTCATCAATCCTTCGGCCTTGAGCAGCTTGCGCAGCTCAGGGTTAAATTCAACCAGGGCGCGGGCAATGCCCATCTTCACCGCGTCGGCCTGCGCGGAAACTCCGCCGCCCTTCACGGTCGTCACAACGTCGAAGCTCGCCCCGAGTTCGGCCACAACCAGTGTTCGCTTGGCGCTGACCCTCTGCTGCTCGGTCACAAAGTGCTCTTCGAACTTCTTGCCGTTAACTTTCCACTCGCCCGTGCCGGGACGCATAAAAACTCGCGCGATCGCCGACTTGCGCCGCCCCGTCCCGTAATACTGAACCAGATCCTCTGCCATTCCTTCTCCTAGCCGTTAGCTATTAGCTTTTAGCCGCTCCTGCTTCGATCCTGCTCTTTATTTCTTCGCCGTCCGTTTTGCCTCAGCCCCTCGCTCTTCCACTGCACAATCTAAGAGCTAATGGCTAAAAGCTAATAGCTGCCTTACAACGCCACCGGCTTCTGCGCTGTGTGCGGATGCTTTTCGCCACGATAGACCTTCAGCTTCGTGGCCATCTGGCGTCCCATCTTGCTCTTCGGAAGCATGCCCTTGATCGCCTCTTCCAGAACCTTCTCTGGCCGGCGATTAATCAGCCGCGTAAACGACTCTTCGCGCAACCCGCCCGGAAAGCCCGTGTAGCGCCGGTAAAGCTTCGTCTGGTCCTTTAAACCCGTCAGCTTCACCTTCTCCGCGTTGATCACGATCACATGGTCGCCCATGTCGATATAAGGCACATACTGCGGATTCGTTTTGCCGCTCAGAATCATCGCGGCCTTGGTCGCCAGGCGCCCCAGCGTCTGCCCGCTCGCGTCCACTACATACCATTTGCGGCTCACATCCTTGCCGCTCGGAATAAACGTCGACATCTCTCTGCTTCCCTCGAAAGAATTTACCCTGCGCCTCAAAAGAACTGGGGTGCCCCATCCTAAACGCACATTTTGCGTTTAGGGTGGGATCGTGCCAACCAGCGCAAACCGCATTCGCCCGCGTCAAACGCGCAGGCCTTGAAATCTACCCACTGCCAAACAAATCTGTTCGGGTGAGAAGCTGCGGGAGTTCGTTCTCGTTGGAACCCTGGCTGCCCCGGACCACGTTCTCCCGGTCCCGCAGCCGGTCGCCTGTTCCATTAGAAGCCCGCCAGAACCTGGCCGGAGCCCCCATCAGACTAAGTCCGGGTGAGCACACCGAGACCCCAGGCGCAACACCGCGCAAGACCTCCAGAATACTCAAAAATCAGCCCCAAGTCAACGAAAGAAGGGCATGACAATTGGGTCAGTTTCAAGAGGTGCGAGCCCCAACTCACTCAAAAGCCAAAGAAACTCCATGTGGGCCCCAGCCCTGCCGACCTGTGCCCCCGGCTCTCCATTCCATCCGCATTGGGCCCATCCCGAACATGGTTTGAAACCTTCCTCCACCTTAAGGCTGAGGACAACTATTTCGCGGTCGCGTATGGTCAGGTCTCATTGAACGGTTTCGCGATGAAAGCCCCGCTTCCCCAGGGGTTGAATCAGGCAATGAATCTCCGGAGGTCATCCATGTCTTTCTTCAACACCAAAGGTCTGCTCCTCGACCTCGCCATCGTTGCAGTCGGCGCCCAATGGGCCGGCGCGCAGGGATGCGTCGCTGCGCACAGCAATCAGCGATCCTTCGACGAGCTTGTTACCGGCGGCGGCGCCGAGGCTTCGCCCGGCAGCGGCAGCTGGATTCACAACTTGACTATCGACGTCGGCTATCGCGTCTTCAACTCGAACAAGTACTTCCAGGGCAGCAAGGAAATTGCCCGCCCTAGCGCGGTGGAGAACCACCAGAACATCTTCGATGTCGCCTTCCAGTACCAGTTGTCGCATCGCTGGAGCATCATCGGCGACGTGCCGATCTTCAACGGCTCGCGTAACCAGATCTACCCGCCGGATGGCATCTTCAGGGTCACCGGACTAGGCGACATCACTGTCGGCGTCGAGTCCTGGCTCTTCCGGCCTCCCACGGAACATGGCGGGAACATCGCCATCAACGCGCAGATCAAGTTGCCCACCGGAAAAGACAATTACACGGATCCGGCAAGCGAGGGGGGCAAGACCGTGATCGCTACCGCCGATCCGTCTCTCCAGCCTGGCGATGGCGAATGGGCCTTCAGCGTCGGTTCGCAGGCCTATCAGGCGCTTTGGCACACGGCAACGGCCTATGCGCAGGGAAACTACCTGGCCAGCCCGGCCGATACCAACGGCGTGGCCTCCTTCCGTTCCCAGCCCGGGCAAGCCATCGATTCGTCGGTTGACCAGTACCTCTACCGTGCCGGAATCGTGCAGATGGTTCCGAAAGTGAGAGCGCTTAGAGGGCTCGCATTCAGCGCCGGCATTCGCGGTGAGGGCGTACCGGTGCACGATCTGATCGGCGCCAGCGATGGTTTCCGTCGCCCCGGATTCATCTTCTCCTTCGACCCTGGCGTGATGTTCAACTACAAGAAAGACACGCTTTCAGTCAACGGTCCGTGGGCCATCTACCGCGACCGCCCGCAAAGCTACCCCGAGGCTATGTTCGGCACCCTCAATGGTGACGCATTCTTCGCGGACTACACGGTCATCGCGACTCTCTCCCACCACTTTTAGCCAGATCTCTTATTGAACCTGATCTTTCAGGCGTCCGCTCCAATGTCACGGCCCGGCGGGACCTTTTCTTCGGTCCCGCAGCCGATCCACTTCTCTCAGGCCGCCCGACTCGTCGCGGCCGGGAACTCACTGCACAATCCCTGCGTAACTCCTCATTCAAACCACTGCATCCGACAGTTAAACTACCTGCGCCTCTCTCATCTTCATCTTCGGAGGGTTCGAATATGCTCATCGAGGACGCTCAACGCCATGTGCGCACAAATTTCATCGGCGGCTTCTGGGGCCAACTGGTTTCATCGGCAATCTGGCTCGCATCGGCGGCTCTCGCCACGTGGAGCACTCCACGCGCGGCGATTACAACCATCGTATTTGGCGGCTTCTTCATCTTCCCGGCTACCCTGCTGCTGCTCCGTCTGACTGGCGGCCCGGCTTCGCCCACAAAAGGCAATCCGCTGAGCAATCTTGGCATGCAGATCGCTTTCACGCTGCCCATGACCATGCTCCTGCTTGTTCCAGTCACCGAGTTCCGTTTGAACCTGTTTTATCCTGCGCTCCTCATCCTGCTCGGCGCGCACTATCTCCCATTTGTCTTTCTCTACGGCATGCGCATGTTCATCGCTTTGTGCGCCATCCTCGTCTCCGGCGGCATCGTCATCGCGCTTTACCTTCCCCAGAGCTTCTGCCTCGGAGCCTGGGTAGGCGGCCTCACACTGCTTGTTTTTGCCTGGCTTGGCCGCGCTACGGTCAATCGCGAAGCGCGCGCCAATGCCTGACGGCCTGACGAGCAAATCCGCAATCTGCGGTATCCTGTTGAAGCGCGCCCGTAGCTCAGCTGGATAGAGCGAACGCCTCCGGAGCGTTAGGTCGGGAGTTCGAATCTCTCCGGGCGCACCATTTCCCAGCCAACATTCCCGACGATTCCGCTGGAAGCCACTGGTTGATCGCGCCCTTGCGCACCCTCAGCTCAGCAGGATCTTCCGTGCCTCGCTCTCCGGATCGTTAACCATTCGAATCTTGTTGTCCCAAACCATCGTCTTGTTCGTGTCGGGGTCGGTCGGATCCCAACTGATGCCCGGCTGGCTCGGATTCCCGGTCCTGGCGAAGTTGGCCCACGAATCCGCCATCTTTTTCGCGAGCGCCTGAGCTTCCGGCGTATTGCCCGTGCCTTGCTCGCAGCGCTTGGTGTTGTCGAAACAGAATTGCAGTTCGGCCGTGTGCCACGCGCCGGCAACACCATCCAGCATCGGCGATTGCCATGTGAAGTAATACGCATAGGCAGGCGCACCGTTCTGCTCATGTTTCAGCCGGGCCATCTTTACAATGTTGTTCCGCATGGTCAGGCTGTTCAAACCGAAGCTGCCGCTGCACATGTAGGACAGCGTCCGAATGCTCTTTTCCGGATGCGCTTTCTTCAAAGCAGCCACCAGCGCGCTCGCCTTGTCTTCGCCATACGCTTTCACCAGGTTGGCATGCCACTGCTCCTCGGTGGGGTTTTGCGCCATCTGGTTGCCTTCTTCGCTCACCGAGCCGAGCAGCATGGGCACGTTCTTTGAGATCTCCGGCGCAACATCGAAGAACGACCGTACATTGATCACCTTTCCATCGACGCATGGCGACCAGCCCATGCGAGCCGGCCCCGGGGCGAATGGCCCGAACACACCCCGCATCGGTGGATTGATCTTGGCGACGGCCGCATTTCCGGCAGCCACCAGCTTTGACCACTCCATCTTTTGCAGCGATGAAATGTCGTTCGGCGCCAGGCCAAGATCCTTCATCATCTGCCGAGCAACCTCCCGTTGCTGTTCCTTCGTCGGAATGTTGCCGCCGCCACCCGATTGGACAGACGCGCGATGGATCAGTCCTGCCGCCGATGGCATACCCATCAGCGTGGTCACCTTCGACCCGCCGCCTGACTGGCCGTAGATCATCACCCGGTCCGGATCACCTCCGAAGTTTGCAATGTTCTCCTGAACCCAGCGAAGCGAAGCCACCAGATCGGTCATCCCCACATTGACCGAGTCCTCATACGCAGAGCCGCCGATCTCCGATGCATCCAAGAACCCTAGAATGTTGAGGCGGTGGTTCACAGTCACTGAAACCACGTCGTGATGACGCGCCATCTGCGCGCCTTCCTGCGAGGGCAGTTCGTACGACGATCCGAAGCTGTATCCGCCGCCGTGGAAGTAAACCAGCACGGCGCGCTTGCCTGTCAGGCTCGGCGTCCACACGTTCAGCTTCAGCATGTCCTCGTTCTGGTAGCCGTCGTCCCAGTCTTGCAAGAACGTCTGCTCGATTGCCGTCCAGGGATGGAGGTTCTGCGGGCAGTTTGCCCCGTAGATCAGCGCCGGGTACTCGTCCTTCCACGGCGCCGGAGCCTTCGCCGGCAGCCAGCGGTTCTCGCCCCCCGTGTCCTGTCCGTAGGGAATCCCCTTGAATGTCAAGACTCCACCATCCAGGAACCCGCGCACCTTGCCGTACTGTGTATTCGCAACCGCAAAGCGGGGCGTCGAGCAGCTTCCGGGTTCTTGGTGTACTCCGGTTTTCGTGCTGTCTGAGGCGTGAGCATGCTCCGCTAAAGCGGTTCCCATGCCGGCAGCCGCTGAAAGCAATAGCGCCTCGCGGCGATTCAACCGGACTCCATTTGTCGAGTTTTCTGCCATGGTTTGCCCCTGTTTGCGTTTTGTGCGTTCGTAGCGGGTATTCAGTAAACGTATTCCGGGAAGGACACTAAAAGACCTTGCTCTCGGCTGTCAAGATACACCCAGAATCGTAGCGGCGATGCAGCTAGGGCTTGATTTGGTGAGAAAGTTCTGCGAGCGGCTGCTCCATGCAATGGTGGTGGACGCGGAAGGAATCGAACCTTCAACCTGTCGGTTAAGAGCCGAATGCTCTGCCAGTTGAGCTACGCGTCCAGAGGGGTTCAAAAAAGCCGCGCCGTTGACGTTCCCGCGCGACTTCCGGCGGAAGTAGAAATCGCATCCGCACCTCAAAAAATATACCACGAGAGTCTGCTCGCTCCCAAACACTTCCGAGCGAATCATCACAGGGTAAATCAGCTCTTCAGCGCCACGCGAATGTGCAACTCCTTCAACTGCTGCTCACTTACGCCCGTCGGCGCTTCCGCCATCAGGTCGATGGCCTTCGCCGTCTTCGGGAAAGTGATCACTTCGCGCAGACTGCTCGCGCCGGCCAGCAGCATCACGATGCGATCGAGGCCCAGCGCGACGCCTCCGTGCGGCGGCGTTCCATATTCGAGCGCGTCAAGGAAGAAGCCGAATCTTGCTTTGGCTTCTTCCTCGCTGATTCCGAGCGAGGCAAAAATCTGCTGCTGAACGTCCTTGCGGTGAATACGAATCGACCCCGAGCCCAGTTCGAGCCCGTTCATCGCCAGGTCGTAGCAGTTGGCGCGCACGCTCGCCGGATCGCTCTTGAGGTTCGCCATGTCGGCCTCAATCGGCGCAGTAAACGGATGGTGCGCGGGCATCCACTTTGCCGAAGCCAAATCGTACTCGAACATCGGAAAATCCGTGAGCCACATCGGATTGAAAGCCTTACTACCGTCAATCAGCTCACTCGTCGCGCTTCGTGCCGCCGCGGCTGCTACCACCTCATCGGTAACACCAAACGCGGTGTGTCGATCGGCGTACTTCTTCGCCAGCTCGGCGCGAAAGTTGCCGGCCGCTGCGTACACATTGATCTCACGCTCTGAAAGCCTGCCCGGGAACTTGGTGTCGCTGGCCTTGATGTGATGCGCAGGATTGCCGGCGACCACAATGACAAAGTCCGCTTCCGCCGCGCTTGCCAGCTCGCGCACCTTCGTGGCCGCTTCAGGGAAGCTCTTCTGGAGCCGCTTGAAATCGTCGATAAACTTCGCGCCCTTCTTCTGGTCGAAGAGCGGGTGATTGTCCTCGCGCTCCTTGCGGCTCAGCTCGCCCACGCTGGGAATGCGCAATGCCACCACTGGAAGCGCGGGATCGATCTGCAACGTTGCCAGAGCATCATCGGTAAACGCCGGCCGCACGTCCGCAAGCCCCGGCAGTCGCAGGTCGGGCTTGTCGGTTCCGTACCGCCGCATCGACTCGTCGTAGGTAATGCGCGGGAAGGGAATCGGCAGATCAATGCCGGCCGCCGCAAAACCCGCCTTCATAAACTGCTCCACCACGCTGAAGACCGTGTCCTGCTGTGGGAAGCTCATCTCGAGATCCACTTGCGTGAATTCGAGTTGCCGGTCGGCGCGCAGGTCCTCGTCGCGGAAGCATCGGGCGATCTGAAAGTACCTGTCGAATCCCGAAATCATCAGGATCTGCTTGAAGATCTGCGGCGATTGCGGCAGCGCGTAGAACTCGCCCGGATGCACGCGGCTGGGCACCAGGAAATCGCGCGCGCCCTCGGGCGTCGACTTGGTCAGGATCGGTGTTTCGATCTCGAGAAACCCCTGCTTGCTCAGGCTCTCGCGAATGGCCAGCGTAATCTCGTGCCGCAGCTTGAAGTTGTGCTGCATCTCCGGCCGCCGCAGATCGATGTAACGATATTTGAGCCGCACTTCCTCGTTCTGGATCGCCTCTTCCGACGGCGAAAACGGCGCCAGCCGTGTGTCATTCAGTACGCGAATTTCCGTGGCCTCAATCTCGATCTCGCCCGTCGGCATTTTAGGGTTGATTGCGTCTTTGTCGCGCAGCCTCACCCTGCCCACCGCTGCCACCACGTACTCCGGACGCACCTGCTCGCCCTTCGCGTGGCCCTCGGGAATCAGGTCGTGGTCCAGCACCACCTGCGCAATCCCCGTCCGGTCGCGCAGATCGAGAAAGATAAGGCTGCCGTGGTCGCGGCGCCGGTTCACCCAGCCCATCAGCACCACTTGCTTGCCCGCATCGGCGGCACGCAGCTCTCCGCACATGTGGGTCCGTTCGAGATTCCCTAAGAAGTCGAGTGACATTTCATCTTGATTGTAATTGAGGGTGTTTGGTGGGCCCGCCAACACGCCCGCGATTCGATTCAACTGACCACTCTTTGCATCACCGGTGCAATCGCGGAAGAAACAACTAGCCGGCAAACCCGAAATATACGGCGAACAGAGCGACCGAATCGCTCATGCCATGCGCGAGAATCGAAGTCCACAGATTCTTTCCGGTTAGCAGATATGCGGCCCCGAAGACGAGTCCACTGGCCATGGCGGAGACAACGCCTGCCGGCCCTTGATACCAATGCGCACAGCCAAACAAAGCGCTCGACAAGAGCAGGCCCACCAGCAATGCCAGCGGAGAATGGCCTCCGAGATCGGCGACTCGGTTCAATAAGTACCTCCGATAGCCCAGTTCCTCTCCCACCGCGGCGTAAGTCCATATAACGCCTAGCCACCGCAGTAGTTCTCCAAACCGATGAATGCCCGCCATAGGGTCGGCCCCTGCGGAGTAACGGTAGAAAGGCCTCATGAGCGGATCAACGACAAATTGGCCAAAGCCCTGCTGCACAATCATCGCGGCCAGCGCGATCAAAGCAGTCCACATCCAGGATCTTGGGGGGGTGAATCCAATAGCGCGCCAACTGCCCTCTCGCAGTCGAATCAAGATCACCGCCATCGCGGAAAGAATCAAGACCGAATTTGGCAATACATGCCAGACGTTGCATCCCAAAACAACCAGGGTGGCAAGAATCACTTCAGCGAACGAGAGCCACCGCGCTCTTCCTCTCGCAGGACACGCTGCATGACTGCCGGCGATTGGAATTCGAATGGGAATTTGTGCAACTCCGGTCAGGAGCGAAGATGCGCAACCAGATCTTTGCGCGGCACTTTCGCCTGCATGCCTGTTGTGAAGTCCTTCACTGTCAGGATACCGGATTTATGCTCGTCTTCGCCCAGGATGACAATCCTGCGCGCAGCCTTGTCGGCGGCCTCAAACGACTTCTTCAAGCGGAAGCTGCCATCGCCGAGCTCCACGCGCAAACCGGATTTGCGCAACTCGCGCGCTAAAACCAGCGCGGCGGCATTTAGGCTCTCGCCGATCGGCGCGACGTAAGCATCAGCCTTCACCACCGGCGCTTCGCCCGTAGCGGACTCCTGCGCCTGCAGCGTCAGCACCAGTCGGTCGAGGCCGATAGCGAAGCCAATGCCCGGAGCTTTTGGTCCGCCGATGGCCTCGCTCAATCCGTCATAGCGCCCGCCGCCAAGCAGCGCGTTCTGCGCGCCTAAACCGCCGTGCGTGAACTCAAACGTCGTCCGCGTGTAGTAGTCCAAGCCGCGCACCAATCTCTGGTTCAGCGTGTAGGCCACGCCAGCCGCATCGAGCGCCGCAAGCACAGCGGCAAAGTGTGTCTTCGAGTCTTCGCCGAGTGAGTCGCCGATCCTCGGCAGCTTCTCGATGATCGGTTGATCTTCGGGCACTTTACAGTCGAGCACGCGCAGTGGGTTGGTCACAGCGCGCCTTTGGCAATCACCGCACATCTTCGGCGCCACATCGATCAACGCCGCACGCAGCACGTCGTTATATTTCGCGCGATCCGCAGCCGAGCCAACCGAGTTCAATTCGAGCGTCCAGCCATCGATCTTCAGCTCATTCAGCAGCGCGGCCAGCATCTCCAGAACTTCCGCGTCGCGAAGTGGGCTTTCGCTGCCCGACGAAGGCGGCCCGATCACCTCTGCCCCGATCTGCCAGAACTGCCGGTACCGCCCCTTCTGCGGGCGTTCTCTGCGGAACTGTGGACCGATGTAATAAAGCTTCTGCAACTGCCCGCGCTCGTCCAGCCCGTGCTCGATGTACG
>JBEKRG010000001.1:0-108800 GCA_049518955.1 Occallatibacter sp. | reverse complement strand
ACGACCAGCAGAACAACACCAATGCCGATGGCCCAGCGCACCGTGGCGGTCCGATGTTCGCCGACCCAACTGGCGCTGCTTGCAGCAGCTTGTGCAAATTTGTCCTTTTTCAGGGCGTGACGCGTTCGAGTATCCACGAAGTCTTTCTTGTCCTTTTTCGGTATCCGTGCAGGAGGGTCTGAACAGAAGAAAATGGTGCCACTGCAACTCAATTAGTGTATCAGCGCGGTTCGAACACAGTCCATCGAGCGCGGGTGCCGCAGGAGCATGCGTCTTTCGCGAACGAAGCCGCCCTTGCCGCGGCACGGCAGGAACGGTACGCTTAAGGCATGTACGAGGACTTCCATGTCGCCGACCGCTGGAGCGGCGAAGACCTTCACTGCTGCTGGAAGGGGACGATTGTTGCCATCGCCACCCGCCACGCCGATGCAGTAGACATCCGATTCGACGTCAACGGCCGCCCCATGTGGATCGCGTTGCCCTGCACCGCCTGGGTCGAGCAGAAGAAACGCACCGGCAAAGTAATCACCGACCAACTGGCGGCGCAGGTCGCAGGACGGTACTTGAAGCAACTGGTCGAAGAAGGCTACGACTCACGGCGCGAAGTCTACACCATGACAGTGGCAGAGGTGCTCGATCACCTGGACGCCGTCGTGGCAGAAGCCAAAACGCAAGGCTCAATGCCGGCGCTGCCGGTGGGTCCCTAACAAATCGCACCCGGTCCAGCGCTCCCGCACGTCCAATATGCGTAGGCTTTCCCATCGACTTCTCATGATTCGAAGCGCCTCCATTCCCCTTCTCGCGGCCGCCGTTTTCTTCGCCGGGGGCTTTGCGGTCGTCGCACAAAACCCTGCGCTCAATGCGCCGCTCCCCAATGCCAACGAACTGCTGCAACGGGCCCTCGCCAACGAGCGCAAACAGGCGGCCGAGCGCGAAAAATACGACTGCCAAATCACCGACCGGACCATCGAGACCGACAGCAATGGCAAAACTAAAAAAGACACATCGGTTGTTTCGGATCTCTTCTTTGTCAACGGCATTCCCGTCGAGCGAACGCTCCAGAAAGACGGAAAAGATCTTTCGGCCGACGATCAGCATAAGCAGGACGATCGGGTAATGAAGGAGACGCTCAAATACAGCAATCAGGCGAATGCGCAGAAGGAAGAGGACAAAGACAACCAGGAACTTGAAGATTTTATGCAAGCCATGATGCTGGCGAATGGGCACAGGGGGATTGTTGATGGCCGCAGCGTGCTCTTCTACGACATCGTGCCCAATCCGAAATTTGACGCGAAGAACATCAACCAGCATCTGGCCCAGGTGATGCAGGGCAAGGTTTCCATTGAAGAGCAGACCGGCGAATTGATCGACATCAATGTAACGTCGGTTGCGGATTTGAAGATTGGCGGCGGACTGGTGGCCAATGTGCACAAGGGTCTGTGGCTGCACATCCACAATCAGCCGCGTCCCGATGGCGTCTGGCTCACTGATCTGGCTGAAGGTTCCGGCGATGCGCGGGCCGCGCTATTTCTCCACCCATATTTCCGTTTCAAGGAAACGGCAGACAGTTGCCATCTCTATACAGCCACGGCCACTCAGGTGGGGCCCGTGCAAGTAGTTAAGCACCCGTAGACTGTCGGCTAGCCCTCCGCATGCGCCGCGGCCATGTCGCCGCGCCGGAGCACGCGGCTCAGAATCACATAGAGCACAGGGATAAAGACGAGATTCAAAACGGTAGAGAGCAACATGCCGCCTACAATCGTCGTTCCTACCGAGCGGCGACCCAGTGCGCCGGCTCCCGTGGCAAATACCAGCGGGAGAACGCCCATGATGAACGCGAACGATGTCATAAGGATCGGCCGCAGGCGCAGCTCGGCGGCTTCGATCGCGGCTTCCGCGATGCTGCGTCCCTTGCGCCTCAACTGCTCAGCGAACTCCACGATCAGAATCGAGTTCTTCGCTGAAAGTCCGATGAGCATCACCAGGCCGATCTGGCAATAGACGTCGTTGGCGAACCCCCGCAGCGTGACAAGCCCTAACGCGCCAAGTACCGCCATGGGCACCGCCAGCAAAATAATGAACGGCAGCGCAAAGCTCTCGTATTGTGCCGATAGCGTCAGATAAACAACCAGAATGCCCAGCGCGAAGATCACGAGAGCCTTGCCGCTGGATTCAATCTCGTCGAGCGTGAGCCCAGTCCACTCGTAGTTCATGCCGTGCATCATGTTGTCTGTGGCCAGTTTCTGCATGCTATTGAGTGCCTGTCCAGAGCTCACTCCGGGAGCAGGCGAGCCGTCGATCTCGACCGCGCGAAACAGATCGTAATGGGTGATCACTGGCGGTCCCGCGCTGGCGGCCACCGTCACCAGGTTGTCGAGAGGAACCATCTCGCCGGAATCGGAGCGCACGTAGTAGCTGTGCAGGTCGCTGGCCTTCATGCGGAAAGGCTGGTCAGCCTCTACGTAGACGCGATAGGTCCGGTCGTTGTAGTCGAAGTCGTTCACGTATTCCGAACCCATGAAGACGTTGAGCGTGGTCGCGATCTGCGTGATCGAGACGCCCATTGCCTTCGCCTTCTCGCGGTCGATCGTCACCAGTTCCTGGGGATCGTTGGCAGAGAAGGTCGTGAACAGGTCAGTCAGGTCCTTCTGCGCTGCGCCCGCGTTCACAATTTGATGCGCGACGCGGTCCAGGTCGCTCAGTGTGTTGCCGCCCTGGTCCTGCAGCATGAACTGGAATCCGCCATAGGCGCCTACACCCGAGACCGCCGGCGGCTCGATCGCGGCTACCAGCCCGCCATTGGGCGCAAACATCAGCATTTGCAGTTTCGGCGCAATTTCTTTGATGACGTCCGCCGTCGAGTAGCCCTTTTTGGCATTCTCGTTGATCGTGTCGGTGTCCACGAACATCATGCCCGCATTGGACGCGCTGCCGGCAAAGCTGAACCCCAAAATGGAAAATAACCCCGCCACGTGGGGATTCTGCCCGATGATGGCCGCGCCCTCGTCGGCAAGCGCCGTGGTGTAGGCAAGCGACGATCCCGGCGGAGCCTGCACAATCACCATGAAGTAGCCCTGGTCTTCCTGCGGGATGAAGGCTGTAGGAACCGTTCGGTAGATCCATACTGTCGCCGCCAGTCCGGCAAAAAAGACCAGCAGGAGCAGATATCGCAATTGCAACGCGACATGAATGATGCGCGCATATGTGCTGGCCAGCCGACTGATGAAGGCGTCTGCTCCATGAATGAATGCCGAGAACGCCCGCGAAACCGGCTTGATGTGTAGAAAATCCAACTGCCGGGGACGCGCTTCTTCGCCCCTCAGAAAGAGCGCCGACAAAGCCGGCGAAAGTGTAAGCGCATTGAACGCTGAGATAGCGATTGAGAAAGCGATGGTGAGCGAAAACTGTCTGTAAAGAATTCCGGTGGTTCCGGGAAAGAACGATACGGGCACGAAGACGGCGATCAGTACCAGTGAAGTGGCGATGACGGCGCTGGTCACCTCGCGCATGGCGCGCGAAGTGGCCTCGCGTGCATTCGAGTGCTCCATATGAATGTGCCGCTGCACATTCTCGATGACCACAATTGCATCGTCGACCACCAGGCCCGTGGCCAGCGTGATGCCGAAAAGCGTGAGGGAATTGATTGAGAAATCGAAGATTCGGATGAACGCGAAAGTCCCGACCAGTGAGACCGGAATGGTGACGGCAGGAATGATTGTTGCGCGCCAATCGAGCAGAAACAAAAAAATGACCGCAATGACGATCACAATGGCCGCGGCCAGGGTGATAAGCACTTCGCGAATCGATTGGCCCACGACCGTCGTGGAGTCGAATGCGATTGCGTACCTGAGGCCGGGCGGGAAGTTCTTTGAGAGTTGTTCGAGAGCAGCTTTGGCCTGGCGGTCAACTTCGATGGAGTTTGCGTTCGACAGTTGCTCCACGCCAAGGCCCATCGCATCATGACCCGCGTACTTCAGCCCGGTGCTATAACCTTCGGCGCCAATCACCGCGCGGCCCACGTCCTTCAGTTGCACCAGGCCGTTAGGCGAATTTTTGACAATGATATTGTCGAACTCTTCCGGGCTGGTCAGCCGGCCGACAACGCGCACAGGAATCTGGTAAGACTGCTTCGAATCGGTGGGCGGTTGCCCCAGTTGCCCTGCCGGAACCTCGACGTTCTGCTCTTCGAGCGCGTTCACTACATCGGCCGCAGTCAGGCCGCGGGCTGCCAGCCGCACCGGATCGAGCCACACGCGCATGGCGTACTTGCGCGCGCTGAAGTTCACCACGTCGCCCACACCCGGCACGCGCTTGAGAGCGTCAACGACGTAAAGGTCCAGGTAGTTGGAGATGTACTCGTTTGAATAGCGCCCGTCGAGCGTGAAAAATCCGGCGCCAAAGACGAAATTGTAGTTGGATTTGTCGACCGTGATACCGGTTGAAACCACCTCGCCGGGCAGGCGGCCTTCCACGCTGGCCACGCGGTTCTGCACGTCCACGGCCGCGATGTCGAGGTTGTAACCGGTTTGGAAGGTGATACTGATCTGGCTGACGCCGCTATTCGTGCTCGACGAGCTGATGTAGCGCATCCCCTCCACGCCGTTGATCGACTCTTCCAGGGGAATTGTGACAGCTTTCTCAACGGTCTCCGCGTCGGCGCCCACATAGACCGCCGTCACCGACACAATGGGCGGCGCCAGGTTGGGATACATCTCTACCGGAAGATTGGGAATACAGATGGCTCCCGCAAGAATGATCAGCAGGGCGCAGACCGTGGCGAAGACCGGGCGATGAATGAAGAAGTCGACAAACACTTGTGAGCCCTCTTTCCTACGAGACCGTCGCGGGCTGCCGGTGTTTGCTCTTCCTTACCCGAGCCCTGTGATGCCTTCTGTGGTGAGGATGATAGGCTGCCGCACGGGGCGCGCCGCTGTTCTCTGGCTGCGCTCCTTCCGCCTTGTTCTTGGGTCCGCTCCCTTGTCCCGGCGCGGGTGCCGCTTGTGGTGGTCCGCCCAGGGGCATCACGGGCATGCCGTCCACCAGAAACTGTGTTCCTGAAACGATCACTTGGTCGCCCGAATTGAGTCCTGAAACAATCGAGTAGTTGTTCCCCACAGCGTCGCCGAGCACAACCGAAGTGCGGTGCGCCATGGCCATTCCATTTTGATGGATCACCACGAAAACAAAGCTTTCTTCACCCTGCCGCGTCACCGCCAGCACTGGAACCACCGCCATCGGTTTTGTGCTCCAGATTACGTCTGCCTTCACCAGTTGTGCGTTGCGCAGCATGGTCGCCTGCGCCTCAACAGGAGCCTTCACCAGGATTCCCTGCAGCGTGCTGTCCACTTCGGACGAAACAAAATCGATTCGCGTCTTCTCCAGCAGCTTGCCGTTGTTGTCCGTCAGGTTTACACCCAGTCCCTCACGCACATCGGCGGCGCGTTCGGTGGGAATGTAGATATACGCCTCGAGATGGCTGTTCTCGTCGACCGTCGTCAGCACCGTGGCCGGCGACTGATTCTGAGAAACGTAGTCCCCAATGTGGACTGGAATATCGCCCACCACGCCGTTAAAAGGCGCGCGGATCATGTAGTAGCTCAACAACTGTTCCCCGGCCTTGCGCGCTTCCACCGCCGACTGGTAATCGGCTTTGGCGTTTTGAAAAGCCTGCTGCGCCTGCTCGTACGCATCGCGGCTGGTCACTCCGGCTTCAAATAACTTTTGCTGCCGTGCCTCCTCGACGGTGTCGTAGTCGTCCATCGCCTTCTTCTGCCGTTCGGTTGCCCGCAGTGAGTCGACGGTGGCCCGCTGTTGCCGGTCATCGATCTCCATCAGCAACTGCCCGGCCTTCACCTCGTCGCCGGAGTGAACCGCAATCTCTGTCAATTGACCGCTTACCTGCGGCAACACGGTCGTTGACCGGCGCGACTTGATGGTGGCCACATACTCGCTGATTTGCGCCACCGGCGCCATGGTCACTGTAACCGTCTGCACTGGCAAGGCCTGCATTTGCGGCCCACCGGCGCCCGGTGCGGGCTTTTTCTGGCAGCCTGTAGCTGCCAATACCGCCAGGACCACCCAACTGATCGCATGAATGCGCTGGAATCTGCTCTGGGTCACTTGATTCTTCCTCTGGCTGCAAGGCCCCCCGCACTCTGCGATTGAACTTTGGGGCGGACAGGCCGGTGTGCAGGCTGTGCTGCGTTTCTGCGATGCTTCGTTGCCGTTGTCGCTTTGATGATGAGATACGCGGATCTGAGTAATCGATACAAAAAACTGCGCACTCCATGGGCTCGACACGCGCGCATCTGCTTGAATCTTCATCGAGAATAGCGCATTCCACGGCTCCGCGGCGGTGACGCTTCTGGTTCCAGCCGGTGTCTGCTTCCGTCTGCCGTTCCCTGCGCCGTCCCCTCCGCCACGCTCTCCACCTTTGACCTCTCGCCGGGTCGTTTCGTCGTCGTCTGTCTCGAGCGTTGGTGCTTGCCTGAAGCGTTCAGTCCACCGCCTCCTTTTTTTGACACGCTATCATCAAGTTGATAGCCTTTCAGTTAAGGGCACCCGCGGCCAATCTCACCTTTGCGCAATGCTCTCCCAATCGTCCCCGTCGTCTAGCCCGGCCTAGGACACCGCCCTTTCACGGCGATAACACGGGTTCAAATCCCGTCGGGGACGCCAATAATCTGATCTCGCTCTCTGTTGCTTCCAATACACTAAAAAGGCACGTCTTAGAGTGGTTCAAAATTCCTGATTGTGTCGAGTACTGCAAGCCGTCTTGGAATAGAAGATTTTGAACCCGCTGGCGGGCCTCTGGACCCGCGATCTGCCAAACTTTCGCAATATCCACCAAGTGCAATTCGGCAAATCGAACAAAGGAATCTGCGGCGGCACGACGCGAGTTAATTTCGCGCACCTTCGATTCGATTCGCGCAATCTCGTTCTCGCAATCCGAGTACACAATACGTTTGTGATTCCTATTCTCGTCTGGTTCATATACGGACAGGGGTATAGGGGACGGGATTTCGGGGCCGGTTTCGCTTTCTCCCGGTGGCTCTGAAGGTTAATGCTGCGGCGAATGAAGAAACCACATTTGCGCATAAGTCTATAGAAATACTGGCTATTTCAGCACTCAGGGCCTCAGCATCGCCCAAATTGGCGGCAAATTGGTTCAAGCTTTGAGTGCCTAGGGACGACAACAGAATCTAGAAGTTGGCTCGAGTGCATGATCTGAGTTGGCTTCTAAGTAACGCTGTGGTGACTTACTGGGGCCCAGCCACACCGATCACTGGAATACCAAGAGCGCGAGCATACGGTACGGTGGAACTCCAGTCCGGCTCGTTTTCGCGTGATGCTGCGGCTCAAGCTAGAAGATTCGCACGCGAAAGCCCGCGCTTACACCGAATGAGTTCAAGTTGCCGTAGGTGAACTGGGGCCAGTCCTGATACTCGAAGTCGGCGGCGCGGACAGAGACTCTGCGCGTCCAATGGAAGTCCAACCCGCCTCCCGCCGTGACCACCAGAGAGCGCCCGTAAGCGTATTTGTATGGGAAGTTGAAGTCGCCGAACCCGACCAATCCCTTGATGTAGGGCTGGAACCGGCCGAAGTCGAAGTGGTAGCGCCCGCCGATCGAATAGGTCTCAGCGTGGAGATTCGCCGTCTGGTTGAACTCCAGCCAGCGCTCCTCCACCTCAGCGCCGAGGCGGCGTCTGGTGTCGGCATCGATGAATCCCGTGATACCGGCCATCTTGCGCTGGCCGTATTGAAAAGAAAATCCGGAGCCCATGGCTCCAGCCGATAGCCTGAGCCCTCCCTGGTCGCCCGAAGCTGCAACCTGCGCGCGCGCGGTGCGTGGCCCGATGCACGCGATGGAGATCGCGAACGCAAGAACCGAGACCATCCGAAGCTGCAAACCCGGCCTTTCGCTCCGCCAGAGATTCAAATCATGCAAATGTCTCATCTAGAATTCCGATTTTGCTTTCCCGATTGCCAACCAATATACATTCAGCTGCCCTGACCCAAAACCCAAAAACTAAGCCGGCGGGAAGTTGAGTGTTTGCGGCCGTCGTGGTTCTCTGGAGAGGGAGAGGAGAGCCGGGATATGGGGAATCGATGTCTCCTAATGAATCTCCACCTTCCTTCCACCTGCTTTGGAACGCACCGCCTTTTTAGGACAGTCGAAAAACTGAAGTAGAATGGACCGAATGTTCGCCATACGCGATCTCGCAATCGCAGGGCATGAGCACCCTGGACTGACAAGAGGCCGCAGGGCCTTGATCGCTACTGGCGCGACGCTTGTTCTACTACTCATCTTTAGTACATCCACGGTCTTCGTCGAGGGGCTCTGGCCAGTCGAATCCTTTCAGATTGGTGTTTTTATCCTCACAGGAACGTACCTGCTTCTTCGCATCCGAAGGGAGCGCGAAAACCTGGCATGCGGCGTAGCACCGTGGCTTGTGTACCTCATTCCTGCCTGGGGGGTGATCCAAATCCTCGCGCACACCACAGCTTCCACCATCGAAACTCGCGAAGCTGTGCTGCGTTGGGGGGCCTTGGCTGCAGTATTCTTCCTTGCGCAAACGGTGACTAACACGGTTGCAGCCCGTGAATTCATGCTTTTGGCGTTTTTGTGCTTCGCGGCTGTGATGGCTGTGCTTTGCCTCACCCAGCTTTTCACCTCCGAGGGACGCGTCCTCTGGATTTTCCCAACGGGATATCCAGATGTATATGCAACGTTTCCCTCCTACAACAATTATGCGCAGTTCGTTGAACTATTCCTGCCGATTGCCCTTTGGTGGGCTCTGCGCGAGGGCTGGGGTGCTTTGGGATACGCCCTCGCTGGCGGCATACTCTACGCATCGGTGATCGGTGCTGCTTCGCGCGCAGGCGCTATCCTCTGCACGGCTGAATTGCTGATGATGCTGGTGATCGGGTTGATTCGACGAAGGCGCGAAAAATCGGGCCGTTTCTTCAGCGCACCAACAGCCACGCTGGTCATGGTGCCTCTCCTAGCAGCGATCTTCACGTCCGCAGTAGGCTGGCAGCGAATTTGGGAGCGCTTTCAACAAAACGACCCTTATTTGGTGAGACGAGAATTCGTCCTCTCAGCGGTTGATATGGCACGGCACCGGCCACTGATGGGGTACGGGCTGGGAACATTCACGGAGGTCTACCAACAACACGCGATTAAGGACTTCCCGTTTTATGCGAACCACGCCCATAACGACTGGGCAGAATTTGCCGCAGACGGCGGAGTTCCGTTTCTGCTCCTGGTATTGATCCCGTTTGCCGCTGTCGTTCCGACGGCCATCCGGCATCCCTGGGGCCTTGGGCTGATTGCAGTGATGCTCCACGCCTGCGTGGATTATCCTTTTCTGCGCCCCGCGGTTTCAGGCTGGATGTTTGCGATGCTAGGCCTCCTTTACATGGCGCGGACCTCGGATCGGCGTAAACGGGAACCGGCTGGTCCTCCTCATCCAGATCATTCTCGTCAAGTATTGGAATTCAAGCGCTGAAGAATTCAACTTGGCCGGGCATGGATTCGGACTGATGGTACTACGAGCGTGCCCGAAATCCGGGGCGTGCCAAGGGTCCGCCGGTATTGAAGGCGGAGATGAACGAGCGATGCTCCAGGCTGGATGGAAAACTCAAAGTTCCCACGGTTCATCATCTCGCTTGAGAGGTCAGCGGATTCGGCCAGCACCGTTTCAGAACCCGCGGCGATGAATTGCCACCGTAGCCCCGTCTCAGGAGGAATCTCGTCGGTACGGTAGGAGTACTCCAATTCGTAATTGCCGGGCGGGAGAACAATAGTTTGTTGGGCAATCGTGCAGTTTTCCGGCTGGCCCCCGGAGAACTCCGTCTCCAGACCGGATGGACCCGGCCAGGAATGCAGGCCGGGGTATGAGAATACTGCCCAATCGAAGCCGACAGGCAGTGGGTCGCGGGCGAAATTTGGATTGTTTGGCGCGCCCGGATCGGCGACTACCCAATGCTTGTCGATCAGGCCATTCCAGAGCGCTTTGGCTGCATCTCCCTCCCTGGCCGCGATGAGCCGGTCGATCACCGAGTACATCTCAGGGTCATCCGTCCTAGGATTTCCGACTTCGCTGAGGCGATCGGCAACTTCGGCGGCAGCTGGCAGTTGGTTTTTGGCGAGAAGAAAATCGAGATACTGCCGGATAAGCTCGGGATTGTTGTTCACGATCCTTCGCTCGATCTCATTGGGGTCGGGCGATACGCGCCAGCACAATTCGAACAAAGGCCGCATGTTGTCCGACGGCATTTCCGCTGCACTCTGGGCCCAGGTCCAGAATGACGGCAGGTTGTTGCGACGAAAATAAAAGTTGGTCAAACTCCAACGCGGCAAGTAGGTGTGGTCAATTGCATAAGCTTCCAGCAACAGTTTTTCTGCTGCGCGGTAATTACCGGCGCCTTCAAGGCGCAGACCCAGTTCTATGTCGGCTTCCGCGTTGTAAGGGTCAAGGCTAATTGCTGTTTCGAGGAGCTGCTCCGCATGCGCATCATCGAGGAGCGCGAGGCGCATATAGTATTCCCACGAGTCGGGTTCCAGACGGATGGCCGCGCGAACCGACTCCGGCGTATTCAGCCGGAACAAGTAGTCCGCCCTGGCCAGCGTCCAGGAGAACCAGACCCCGAAAGCAAGAATACTGGCGATGATTGTTCGCCACGCGATCGCGAAAAATCGGCTTTGAAAGCGGGTCACGGCCCTCCAGCGTATCACTTGATTTCAAATTCTGAAAGAAATGCGCTAAATCGAGCTGAATCTCCAGGAAGAAGGCCTCGCGCATTCTGGGTGTCTGTGCTGAAGCCCGAAAACGAAATTGGAAACTCATCGCACTTTCTTGTATGTCACATGTCATACAGAGTGCGCTCAACGATGTGCTTGAAATGCAGATCCTTTCTGGCGTATAAGAGACGGATAATTGGGCAGAGTGCGAATCCACCCAGGAAGGGGCGCAAAATGGCCGGGAAGAGCTGTATGGTGGCAATGATTTTTGTCGCCTTCTCGTGCGCATCCGCATCGGGCACGACAAGCGCAATAGGTACGGTCAGTGCTCGCGGGGACATTCGCATCGATGGCAGTACTGTGTGGGGTAATGGAACGCTTTTCGACGGCACAACCGTAGAAACCGGGCAAGCCACCGCAACGCTGCGGCTCGACAACGGCACCGAGATCATGCTGGCGATCAACTCACACGGCGTAGTGTACGGTGATCATCTTGTTTTGCTGCAGGGCAAAAGCCAGCTAAAGACACTCGGCGCACCCTTCGCCCTCGAAGCTGATGGCCTGCGCGTGGTTCCCAGTGAACCAAATGCTTTTGGCGTTGTCTCGTTAGGCCCATCGAACACCGTTGACGTCGCAGCCATGGCCGGCGATTTTCGAGTTGTCGATGACGTGCGCTTTTCGATTGCCCACGTGTCCCGCGGCGCGGCGATTTCGTTTCCCGCAGCACAGAACGCCGCAGCTCCCGGAAGGTCGTCCTATGTCGAAGTCAGCGGAAAAGTGACCCATGAAGATTTCGATTACTTCCTGACTACCGACCAGGGTGTGAAGTACCAGCTCGTCTCGGGAGAGGAACTGAAGAAATTCACAGGCAAGACAGTCGTAGTTTCTGGTTTCCTAAAGGCTGCTGCGACGCCCTCGGGCATTGCGCAAGTCATCGTAGGCTCAGTTAACATCAGCCGCGCAAAAAGCACAGGAATGACGATGCAGACAAAAGTTTTGATTGGAGCTGGGATCGGTGGCGGCGCTGCGGTCGCTGCAATCGTCGCAGCCGAATCCGGCAAATCCTCGGCAAGTCGCTGAGCTTTCATTCGCGACATCACCCGACGTCCTCTTCTCACAGCCCCCGATCCGACAAAAAGTAGTGCACTTTATTGTGGCCTCGAGTTCTCGGTTCAATGCTCGAATCCGTGCTGCTCGAGGTTTTTCCACAACTCGCGCTGCGTTCTCTCTGCTCGAATCCCCATAATTCCCCCCTATGGCCGCTAGTCGCAAAAGGGCGACAATGCAGACATTCCGCCTCACATGCCGCGTGTCCGATTCTGCATCGGCGCTGAAGGAAGATGGTTACCTTTGAGCGAACTTTGGGAACCCCTTCGTCATGCAGATGCCTTACATTTTCCATTTTCGCCTTTCGTGAAACTATGCTAGAGTCCTTTGCACCGCCTCGTGTGAGGCAAAACTCGACCGCCATCCCCCGATCCGAACTCTAAGTTCGGAATCATGGCTCCAGAGGAAATTTAGGCCTCTCTCGCAGGATTCCAGGTTGCTGGGACTGAAGAGTGCGAAGCTTGCCCAGAATCTATCGCCGCCCCTCCGAGCGTGCGTTCAATCATTCCACACCATGAAAGTTCTTAAGCCGCGCTCGCGGATGATCAGCATCCGGCTGTCGGAAGAAGAGTATGACGGGCTCTGCCGTCTTTCGACGGTAACCGGCGCTCATAGCCTTTCCGACCTTGCACGCAACGCGATGCGCCTGTTTCTCTGCCTTACTGCCCATGAGCGGCTTTTGACCGACCCAACGGGCGCGGTCCAGGCACAAATGGAGATTCTCAATCGGCGGGTCGACGAGTTAAGGAATCAGCTCTTATCCACGGAGCGTTCAACGACCCGATGATCGTCATGAGATGAGCGCCAGAGAGGCTTCAATTCCGGCCTCCGATAACTGCTCGTTCGCTTACCTTAATCACCACGGAGCCCATATGAGAAGGATGGTATTTGTGTTTATGGCAATTGCGGCAACGGCCGCGGCTTCTGCACAGCAGGAGCCCGCTCCGCTCCATGAGGGAGCGGGGGCTACAACGCTCAGCGACGTTTCGAATCTCCCTCTGGCCAGAATTGGTAACGACGATTTGATTGGCATCACGGTCTACGACTCTCCCGAGCTCACCCGCACGGTGCGCGTCAGCTCAGAAGGCAATATCTCGCTGCCGATGGTTAAACAACCCCTCCACGCGGCTGGTCTTTATCCTTCGGATCTGGAAAAAGTAGTTGCGGATGCACTGACCGAAGATCATGTGCTCGTGGACCCGGTTGTGACCGTCTCCATCGTTGAATATCGCAGCCATCCGATCACCGTAGTTGGCGCGGTAAAAATGCCTCTTACGTTTCA
Organism: Occallatibacter sp.; assembly: GCA_049518955.1. GTDB lineage: Bacteria > Acidobacteriota > Terriglobia > Terriglobales > Acidobacteriaceae > Telmatobacter. The sequence goes on along the minus strand of JBEKRG010000001.1, from coordinate 95,664 downwards.
GGCTACGGGAAATGTAACTCTCCTTGATGCGATCTCCCGCGCCCAGGGACTTGCCGATAATGCTGGCTCGGAAATCCTTGTAACCAGCCGAGCGCCGGATGCTAACGGCAAACCGGCAATGCTGGTGCAGCGCATCCCGGTGCGTGGCCTCCTCGACGGAACAAATCTCTCGCTGAACTTGAGCCTGCAAGGCGGCGAAGTGATTCGTGTTCCGGAAGCCGGGCGCATCTTCGTTGTGGGAGACGTAAAAAAGTCGGGCGCCTTCTACATTACTGACGGCTCCGACAGCAGTGTCTTGAAGGCGCTCGCTCTATCGGAGGGCCTCGACAGCTTTTCTTCGAACAAAGCCTATATCTATCGAACCGACGATGCCGGCGAAAACCGGAAAGAGTTACCCATCGAGCTCAAGAAAATCATGGATCGCAAATCGCCGGATGTAACGCTTATGGCCGGCGACATCCTCTACATCCCTAGCGCGAACGGAGCCAAAGCCAGCTTGAAGACCCTCGAAACTTCGCTGGGGATCGGCACCGCTCTCGGCGCCGCCTTCATTTATTACGGAGCACGGTAAGCCACCTGAAGAGGACCTATGCCTAAACAATTGAAGCTGACAGAAGTTCTACCCCCCGAACTGTCGAGTCGCAGCATGTCGCCGGCTTACTTTGCTCCCGTTACCCTGCACGAGGACGTTGAAGCAGACGGGCCTGCGGTGCCATTGTCGCACTATCTCTGGATTTTCCGCCGCCACGTCTGGAAGATCGTTGCGGTGATCGCAACATGCGTACTTGCGACGTTTGTAGTATCGGCCAGATTGCAACCGATCTATCAATCAACCGCAACTGTGAATGTCGATCGTCAGGCGCCCTCTGAAGTTGTGGGTGAAGACTCGACCCGATTCGTAGCCCCAAACGATGCCGATCAATTCCTCGCTACGCAGATCAAGCTCATTCAATCCGACGCGGTCCTGCGGCCCGTCGCAGAGCAGTATCATCTCCTGAGCCTCGAGGGCCAGACGAGCAGTGCTTCCACCGAACGCGAGCAACTTCTCGCTTCGGCGCCGATCACCCTCAAGCGGTTGAGAGTTACCCGTTCCCCGAACACATATCTCCTCCTCCTCAGCTATCGCTCCCCTGATGCGCATCTTGCCGCCGATGTGGCCAATGCCGTCGCCAACTCTTACTTGCTCCAGACGTACGATCTCCGCATTCGTTCTGCTGCCGGAATGTCAACATTCATGGAGAAGCAACTCGATGAGCTGAAGGCCAAAATGGAGCAATCGAGTCTCGCGCTTGCCCAATTCGAGAAAGACCTCGACGTCATCAATCCCGAGGAGAAAACCAACATTTTGTCGGCGCGGCTACTGCAATTGAACACCGACTACACCACCGCACAAACCGATCGCGTTCGCGCGGAAGCGGCATGGAACGCGATTAGGTCCGGCTCCCTTGAAGCCGCCGAGGCATCTTCTCAGGGAGATACGCTGATCAAGCTCTATGAAACGCTGGATCAGGCGCGGCAGCGCTTCGCAGTGGTAAAAGCCACCTACGGCACGAGTCATCCCGAATATCGCAAAGCGGCTTCCGAACTGGCCGAGGTCGAAAAGCAGTTCAAAGATACCCGCAGCAGCATCGCCGAAAGAGTGCAGGCTCAGTATCAGGAAAGTCTGAACCGCGAGCAGATGCTCCAGGCAGCCGTCAATCAAACCAAGGCCGAGTGGGACCGCGTCAATGCCAGTTCCTTCCAGTATCAGCAATTAAAGCAGGAAGCCGATGCGGATAAAGCGCTCTACAACGAATTGATCAAGAAGATTCGCGAGGCCGACATCAACGCTGGCTTTCAAAACAACAACATCCGCATCGCCGATGTCGCGCGACCCTCCTTGAAGCCCGTTTCCCCGAACATGGCGCTCAACCTTGTGTTGGCGTTCCTGTTCTCCACTCTGTTGGCGGTTGGCGGTGCCATCGTCCTCGACTCGCTCGACACCACGCTTCGCGATCCCGAAGAGGCCAGCCGATTCCTTGGCGCCGACGTCATTGCCACCATACCTGTCGATCGTGCCGGAGCTCAGTTGCCAAGGAGCCCGGAAGGCAGTGTTCCGGGAGTCCTCGTGCCCAGAAACGGCCATAACGGTCACCGCAAGGACTACTACCATGGCGTCTCCAGCTTCGACGAGGCCATACGAAGTCTTCGCAACACGATCCTTCTGTCAGACTTCGACAGCCGCCTCCATTCCATCGTTCTCACCAGCGCCACTCCGGGCGAGGGCAAGACCACGCTGGCGGCTCACCTTGCCATCGCCAATGCTGGCCGCGGCAAGAAGACTCTGCTTGTCGACGGCGATTTGCGACGCCCTAGCCTTCACTCGAAATTCGGCCTAAACCCTCAAACGGGGCTCTCCAATGTTCTCACCGGCGAACTCTCCTGGGAGGAAGTGGTCGTCCCAATCGAGGGCAAGAGTAACTTAAGCCTTATTCCTGCCGGCCTAGGCTCTCACCGTGCCGCTGACTTGATCGGACCCCGGCTCGCCACTCTGCTTGACGAATTCGCGAAGGAATACGATTTGGTAATTCTGGACTCGCCCCCTCTCGTAGGTTTCGCGGAGTGCCTCCAGATGGCTGCGGCTGCCGACGGCGTTCTCATTGTCAGTCTTGCTGGAGAAACCAAACGCAGAGCTGTCGCCGAAGCTATCGGCACACTCCGCCGTCTCCGGGCGAATATCCTTGGGGTGGTGCTCAACCAGATGAGCCATAACACATCACCTGACGGATCTTCATACTACGGGAACTACAGTTACTACAGCCGTTTTGGACACGAGAGAATCCACGAGACGTGATGCATTCTCGCCCGGTCGCAGGTTTCTCTGCAGTGTGTTCGGCTTTGTTCAGATTCCTGGCGCGTCAGGGCGGAGGCGGCAGACGCGAAGTTAAGCGGATGTTGTTCTGGCGCCCAAACCCACTTCACCCTCCAGAACCGTTTGTATCAAGAATGTCCAGCGAATCTCCTTTTTCGAAATCACGCCGATTACTGTGCAACTGAAGCTAGCCACCAAAACTCGCAACACCGTACGCGAGCTCGCCCGTCTGTGTGTTCCCGCCACCCTATATTCCCGCGGGGCTCGCTTCTATAACGACGTCCGCTGCTGCCGGGTCATGGACGCCGCCTCTTGGCGGACCTTCCGGGCCGCTTCCCGTTCATTGCAACCCTCGACGGCAGCGACCACCTCCGTGAAGGTGGCCACGCTGCTCTACCCCATTTCCATCCGTCCAGGAACCGAAGACGCTACGGAGCTGATTCATTCCGCCATCCGGGAAGCTTACGGCAAATACCTGCCCTCCGGCCATGTCCGATTCGTGATCGATGCCGGTGCGTATATTGGTGACGCCTCCGCTTGGTACCTGTCGCGCTTCCCCCAGGCCACGGTTGTCGCGCTCGAGCCCAATCCCGATGTTTATCCCATCCTGCGCGCGAACTGCACGCCCTACACAGACCGTGCGGTAGCCCTTAACGCCGCTCTCTGGCCCTCTTGCGCGAAGCTCACTCTCTGTGCGAACAAGACCGAGACCGGCGCCTTCGTGAAAGAGACCGGCAATGGCGGCGTCTGCGGCGTCAGCCCCATCGATCTTCTCGATCGCTACAACCCTGGCGGCACGATCGATATCTTCAAGATCGACATCGAAGGCGCCGAACTCGAACTCTTCGCGGCCGACTGCGATTCGTGGCTCCGGCGCACCCGCTGTATCGTCATGGAGATCCATGGAGTTGCGGAGCGCGCCGCTGTGCTGGCCGCCATGCGCCGGCACTCCTTCTGCTGCGAACGTTACCGCGAAACATACGTCTTCCTTCGCCGGGACGAACTCCGTCTTGCATTGACCTCATCCCATGAATTCATCGCTGGAAACGACGCCCAACTCGACGGCAACGATCGAGTTCTTCGGTAGGCGACTGGACATTTCACGCCTGTTTGCGGGCACGCTGCTTGCCAGCCCGCTGCGGCGGCGCTTCACCAGCAACGTGGCGTTCATCGTTGCGGGGAACGGCGCCTCGCAGGCTGCCAGCCTGCTGGCGTATTTCGCCGTCGCGAGAGTTCTGGGCAAGGATGCCTTCGGCCGGTTCTCGCTGGTGCAAAACACTGCGGTGGTTCTCGCCGGCTTGACGGGATGCCTGGGATTAACCGCCACCAAGCACCTGGCCGCGTTCCGCGCGAGCGACAGCCGGCGAGCCGGCGCCGCGCTGGGCCTTCTGGATACGGCTGCCTTTGCCGCGGCACTCACCATGGCCGTGGTGCTGTTTTTCGGCGCCACACCGGTGTCGGCCGTCGCCTTTCACGCCGCCAGCCTCGCGCCTCTGCTCAGGATCGCGGCGCTGCTGCTGTTCTTCACCGCAATTACGAATTCCCAGAGCGGCGCCCTGGCTGGATTTGAAGCGTACAAGCGGATGACCGGGCCGCTTTTCTTCCGCGCGGCGATGATTCTCCCCGTATTTGTAGCCGGCGCTGCCCTTGCCGGTATCACCGGAGCGCTGTGGGCTCTCACCGCGATCGCGGCTATGGTGTGCATCTGGAATCGGCGCATCCTTCAGCAGTGCTGCCGGGCGCACGCCATCCGGCCCGACGTCCGCGCAGGCCTCAAAGAGTGGGGCCTTCTCGGGCGCTTTTCCGCCCCCGCGTTTCTGATCGGCATCATCCCTGCTCCGTGCCTCTGGCTCGGGCAAGCCATGCTCGCCCATCAACCCCATGGTTTTGCGGAGTGCGGCGCCTTCGCGGCCGCTTTTCAATATCGCATGGCGATCACCGCGCTGCCGGGCCTGCTGGCCGCGCCGCTGGTGCCCATGATCTCGAACATCGATCTTCCCGACGCGCAACGCCGCAACCGCATGATTGGAGCGGTCTGCCTCGCGGCGCTCATCGTCTCCGGCGTTCCGGCACTCATCATGGGATTGTTCTCTCCGTGGTTCATGCGGGCCTATGGCTCCCGCTTCGTTGTCAACTCCGCGGTTCTCGCCGTTCTGGCCTCGAGCGCTGTGGTGAGCGCCGTCGGCAATCCCATCGTCGCCGCCCTCACCAGCATGGGCAGGATGTGGCACGTGTTCGCGGCCAATGTTCTGTGGGCCGCCGTGTTTCTCATCTCCGCGGCAGGACTGGTTCCCTTGCACAAGGCCTCAGGTCTCGCCTCAGCCCAGATTCTGGCCGATCTCTGCCTGCTCGTGTGCGTCCTGGCCGCGTACGCCATTCTGCAGCGGACGGCCTGCAACAAACTGCTGCGCCCGGAGCAAGCTTGCGGTCTCGAACCCGCGAGCAGCTTCATTCTCCGCTGATAGGTGCCTGGGCACTGTTCCAGGCAGAACGCGAAAACAATTCATGGCCGCGAGCACAATTCCTAATGTCCGGATGTTGGTGCAGTACCGGCCGATACTGCAGCAGCGTCCTCGCCTCGCAACGCTACCAGGAGCCGTGCTGCTCGTCTGGCTTTCAGCCGTAATGGTGCTGGACTGGTGGTTGCCCGATGGCGCAGGAAGTCGCGCTGTCCCGCACGCACTCCGGTTAGGGCTTGTCGTATTGCTCTGCGTCTATTGCGTAGGCCAGTTGCGCACGTTGTCGCGTTCCAGGGTGGCGTGGTTCCAGCTTCTATGGCTGGTTTTCATGTGCGTCAGCTTCGTCTCTACTGATTACCTTGACAGCGCCTCTGCACTTTATGTTGGCTACTATGCGCTTTGGATCGTCGTCTTCTGGGGTGCGTACTGCCTGTCCGCCAACTGTCACCTTACGCCGCGACAGGTCGCGCTCGCTGGAACCGTGCTCAACGCCGTCACATGCGTGTACGACATCCTGTTCATTTACTTAGGCAGGCGGCCCGGCCAGCCCTACGCCCCCGTCTCAACAAACCCGTTTTCACTCGGAGAAGCATACGTCCTGTTGTGGTTCCTTCTTATGCAGGTGCTGGCCCCGATCCGGGCCTCTGGAGCGGTGGTTGCGCTTACGAGCATCGTTGTTGTGATCTTTGGGCTTGAACGTGGCGCGTTCATTTCCATGCTCTTGGGGCTTCTCGTCTATACGTCGGTGCAAGCCTATATCAGGCCTCGCTCCAAGAAGCGCGGGATTAAGTGGCTGGTTCCGACGCTCTTGGCGGTTGGTCTCGCTTGTTATTTGACCGTCGGAGGGATGATCGCCCGGTGGGCCGACCTGAGCAACCCGGCGATCGCCGGATCCGGGCGCTTAAGGTTCTGGACGGTCATCTTCAACGACTGGTCAAATGCTGACGCCGCCACGAAGCTATTCGGCTCAGGCCCGCGGACTGTCCAAATGCTCCTCGGCCCTAGCGTTGTGTTCGCGCACAACGACTTTTTGGAGCAGCTTCATTGCTTTGGTCTCCTCGGAGCCGTCCTCTTCATTGGCGTCTGTGCGGCCATGTTGCGTGAGTGTTACCTGCTAGTAAAACTTCGCTCGACGCACGCCGATGTCTTTTGCGCGGCAACAGCGGTCTTCATCTCTACCGGACTCTATTGCATCGCGTCCTACGCTACTTCTACCGTGTGGTTTTCCGTGGCTGCCGGAGTGGCCCTTGGAACGGGGAGAAGACAGAGGTACGTATGCGGGCCCGGCCGCTTCCGTCTGTTTGCAGTTCGAGAGTTGCATGAAAATCCTCTTCTGCGTCAACTGGGCAGTCGCCCGTCTCGATGAGCCGGATCTGCACCGGTTCTGTGCCGACTACATCTCACCGGTGCAACCGTACTGGTTCTTCCGGCATCTTTGCGATCGGCACACGGTCGACGTGATCGATTTCCGAGGACCATTTGGCCTGCACCGGTTGGAACGTAGCACTGTGCGATGTTTCCCGTACCAATCCGTAAAAGCCTTCCTCCGGGAGCGCCGCTACGACGTAGTTCTCTCTCATGGTGCTCAGACCGGACTTGTCCACTCGCTCATGAGCAGTCTGATCGGACGCAACCGGCCGCCGCACTTTCTTTTCGATGTCGGCGCGCTCAACGGGGGCAGCGCCAACCCGGCCGCCGTCGCCGCCTGCCGCTTCGCCTTTCGCTCGCTCGCGGGCTTGATCTATCACAGTTCCGGCCAGGCGCAGCACTACCGCGCGCATTTCCCCGAACTCTACGCCCGCTCCCGGTTCATCCCGCTCGGCGTGGATGCCGGCGAGTTCGCACCGCAGGGAGAGGCCACCGAGGACCAAATCATTTGTGTCGGCTACGCGAAAAGGGATTGGACCACGCTGCTCGAGGCGTATTCCGCGCTGCGCACGAAGACGCGCCTGGTGCTCCTCGGCATGCCCCAGCCGCATGATCCGCTTCCTCAGGGCGTCATGGCGGTCCCGCGGGTGAACATCGCGGAGATGCGGCAGTGGATTGCCCGGTCGCGCTTCGTCGTGCTGCCCATCCCCGATACGCCGTACTCCGTCGGCCAGCAAACGCTGCTCCAGTCCATGGCCCTGGGAAAAGCGGTCGTGGCCTCCGATATTCCGGCGCTGCGAGATTACGCAGCGGACGCCATGACCGCATGTTTCTACCGGCCCGGAGATGCTGGGGAGCTCACGGAGCGAATGGCCTACCTGCTGGAACGCCCTGACGTGGCCGACGACATCGGTCGCTGCGCCCGGCAACACGTGATAAACGAATTCTCCGAGAGCCTCATGGCCAGCCGGATTATGGAATTCGTATCCCAGGCCGCCTGACCATTTACCACTTGCCGATTTAGATGGCACTAATCGAATCCGAGATCACAAATGAAAGTACTGTTGTCAGCCTTCCAATGTCAGCCTGAGACGAACTCCGAAGCGTCTGTCGGCTGGTATTGGGCGCTCAATCTAAGCAGGGATCACGAGGTTACCGTGATTACCCGGCCGTGGGCGAGCGCTCCGGACAAAACGCCGGTGCATCTGCCGCGCTCTCTTCGTTTCGAGTTCTGTCCCTTGCCCAGATGGTGCGAAGTATTCAACAAGCCGGATCACCGCAACAACATCTACTACGCGCTGTGGCAGTGGCTGGCGTATCGTCACGCCCGGCGGTTGCTTCGCCGGGAACGATTCGATCTGGCCCATCACGTGGTCTACTGTTCGACAACTCAGCCTACTTTCATGCCCCTTTTGCCGCTCCCTTTCATTTTTGGACCGATTGGCGAGAGCGACCGGGTCCCATTCCGCATTGCCCGGCACTATGGCTGGCGTGTCGTCTTGAGGGAGTACTCCTATTGGTGCATCAAACATGTCCTCCGAAACTACTCGCCCATTTCGCGCTACGCGTACCGTCGAGCGGCTCACGTACTCGTGGCAAGCAACTCCGTGCTTTTGCGACTTCCTGCGAGGGTGCGGAGCAAGACAACCGCGCACCCCGGATTCGCCGGTTTTTCTGACGCCCCTGTCATTCGTCGCAACCAAGAACGACCGTTCCGAGCTTGCTTCGTCGGCAGATTTGTGTACGTGAAGGCCCCCGATCTTGCTCTCCGCGCGTTCCTGGCCTTCGCGGCCGATAAACCTGATGTGCACCTTACGATGGTCGGGAGAGGGCCATTATCGCCAGGACTGCACCGTATCCGGAACCAACATACAGCCGGCCGTTCGGTCGACATACTTGACTGGACCACGCGGGCGAACATCCTCAAGTTGATGCAAGCCTCCGATGTTTTCCTGTTTCCGACATTTGAGGGAGGCGGCACGGTCATTCTCGAGGCGATGTCTCTCGGCATGCCAATCATTGCACTGGACTTTGGGGGTGCGGCCACCTATCTGCCGCCCAATTCCGGGCTCTGCATTCCTGTTGGCACTATCGATCAGATCGTCGACAGGCTTGCGCTCTCTCTCGACACGCTCTATCAGGATGAATCGCGGCGGATCCAAATTGGTCGCGCGGCTCTGGCGACTTACGCCGACAGATACTCCTGGACCGCGAAGTTGGCTCTCATTGAAGGGATTTACGCTCGCGCCTGCAATCATCCGGGAAAACAGGTACGCTCTGCCCCGGCAGCCTGAAGGAGAAAGTCTCAGTGGAGAACTACAACAGACGTTACTGGCCTCATCCGGGGTGGGGCGTAGAGAGGATTTACTACTGGAGCCATGCGTTGTGGGAGCGAGGATTCCGCCGCGCCGCGCTGTTTTTGAAGTATCTGAACATTGTCATCTTCAGAGCCTACATCGACCCATCCGCGAAGATCGGCGTGCGGCTCGACCTGCCCCACGGCGCCTTCGGCGTCGTCATCGGACCCGATGTCACGATTGGCGACGATGCCGTTCTACTCCATAACGTTACGATTGGTCACGCTAAGCCCGGACCGGTCACGATCGGAGATCGCTTTTGCGCCGGTACCGGCGCGATCATCCTTGGGCCCGTGACGATCGGGAGCGACGTTACCGTGGGAGCGAACGCAACGGTCGTCTACGACGTGCCGGACGGAGCTCTCGTCGTTGGGCCCAAGGCTACGGTGCTGCTCGCGGAGAAGCGATTGCCAGACCGGAATGAGAGTAGTCCGCGCGAACGGGTCCTGACCTCACAATGAAAGTGGTCATCGCTAACAATTATTACTATCTGCGGGGCGGAGCGGAGCGTGTCCTGTTCAACGATATCGACACTCTGAAGGACTGCGGCGTGACGGCCATCCCGTTTGCGGCGAAGCACCCGGAAAACATGAGCACGCCGCTCTCTGACTACTTCCCCGAGCGGGACGATTACGAGCGCGCGGCAGGAGCGAGAGCGAGGATCGGCGCCGCGATGGGGCTGATCTACTCGCGGGCAAGCGCCAAGGCCTTTGAGCGCCTTATCGACGAGACCGGTCCGGACCTGGTGCACTGCCACAACATTTACGGAAGGCTCACGACGTCCATCCTCTCAGTCGCCCGCCGCCGCAGGATTCCGGTGGTGATGACTGTGCATGACTACAAGCTCGCGTGTCCCGCGTACATGATGCTGCGGCAGGGAACGCCTTGCAGCCGGTGCTGCGACGGGAATTACGCACGCGCGATTGTTCATCGGTGCCATAAGAACAGCGTGACCGCTTCAGCCGTGTACGCGACCGAGGCATATTTCACCCGGTGGACAGGAATGTACGCGGGAGTGATGCGCTTCCTGTGCCCGAGCCGATTCGCGCAGTCCGTCATTCAATCCGCAGGCATTCCAGCGGACCGCGTCGCCCACCTGCCGAACGCACTCGATCCGGACCGATACTCTCCGCATTACGAAGTTGGGGAGTATGTCTTGTACGTGGGGCGGCTCTCGGAGGAAAAAGGACTCCGCACACTTCTGGAAGCGCTTCCGATGGGCATGCGTCTCAAGGTTGCAGGGACCGGTCCCCTTGAGGCGGAACTTCGCGCGACGGCCAGACGCCGTGGACTGTCAGCCGTTGCGTTCGAAGGCTACTGTAACGACGAGCAGCTCCAGACCCTCTACCGGAATGCAGCGATCGTGGTGGTCCCATCGGGATCTTATGAGAATGCGCCGATGTCCATCCTGGAGGCGTTCGCGTGCGGCAAACCTGTTGTGGGCGCGAGGATCGGCGGCATTCCCGAACTTGTGCGACACGGGCAGACCGGCTGGCTCTTCCCGCCGGGCGATGCCGCGGAACTGCGCCGCACACTTGCAGAGGCCCTGAGTCAGCCAGAAGCCGTGATCCGCGCCGGACGCAAGGCGCGGGAGACGCTGGAAAGCGAGTTCTCGCAAGCGCAACGCACCAAGGCCCTCTTTCGGGTGTACGAAGCAGCCCAGGCAATGAAGGCCAGGCCGCTCGCATGCATCGCGGTGACGACCCCATGAATATTCATTTCCTGCTCGCAAAGGACATGATTGGCGGTGGGGGCATCGAGAAATATACGAGAGAGGTCGGAAGCCGGCTGGCCGCGCGCGGCCACAGCGTGACGGTGTACGGTACAGCGCATTCCGGACCGCGGCCCGATTCGCTGAATGGCATGCGACTGATCTGGATTCCTCGATTGCGACCGTATTGGGCCGAAAAGCCGTGTGGCTCGCTGCTCGCGGCACTCCGTTCGTTCGCAGAGCCGAGGCCAGACATCCTGCACCTGCATTCGGTAGCTGCAGGCGCTACTGCGGCAATACTGAGGTGGAGAGGAGTGCCGTGTATCGTTCAGATGCACGGAATCGAATGGAAACGAAGCCGCTGGGGCCACACAGGTCGATTCACGCTCCGAGCGCTGGAGAGATGCGCATTCCATTTCGGTGATTCATTCACGGCGGTCTCTCATGTCGAGTGCGACTTCTACCAGGAACGCTACGCCGTCCCCGTTGCATACATACCAACTGCGGCGGAGGTGAAGCAGCCCGCCCGCCCGAATCGACTCGCCGAACTGGGCATCAAGCCCGGCCAGTATATCCTCTTCGTCTCTCGCTTGGTGCCAGAGAAGGGAGCTCATTACCTCATTCGAGCCTTCCGCGACATTGCCATGGATTGCTCCTTGATCATTTCCGGTGCTGGCCCGGCAGGTTCCCAGTATGTCTCCGAACTACGCAGGCTCGCATCAGCCGACCCCCGCATAATCTTCCTTGGGTACGTAAAAGGGCCCCTTCTTGATGAACTGTTCTCCAACGCCCGGATCTTTGTGCAGCCTTCCGAAACCGAAGGACTTCCTATCTCCCTTTTGGAGGCGATGGCCTCCGGAAACATCTGCGTTGCCAGCGACATTCCTGAAAATCTCGAGGCCATGGGAGACGCTGGCATCTCGTTTCGTTCAAAGGACCCCGGTGACCTCGCCACCAAGCTCCTCTGGGCAACCCAATATGAGACTTCATCCAGCAAACTCCGCCTTAAGGCAGTCGAGCGCGTAGCGCGCCATTTCTCGTGGGAAACCGTCACAGACTCACTCGAGCAGCTTTATTCTCGTGCCCTCCAAGCAACGAGCCCAACTCAATGCACGTCGTCTTTAACAGCGTCCGAATCGAGGCGCTCATGATCTCTTCGGATGGGCAAAGATGACGGATACATCAAAATACACGGGCGAACGAACCATCCGTTTCGGAAGCATTATCAGCACCTACAGATGTAACGCTAGGTGCAACATGTGTAACATCTGGCGGTTTCCAACAAAGCCCGCTGACGAAGTTGGACCTGAGACCTACGCGAAACTGCCAAGAATGGACGCAGTGAACCTCACAGGAGGAGAGCCCTTCCTGCGATCGGACCTCGACGAGATTGTAGCTGTGCTCAAGTCAAAAGCCAACCGGATCGTCATCAGCAGCAACGGCTGGTTTGTCGATCGAACAATCAAACTGTTCGAAAAGCACGGGAATAGCATCGGCATTCGGATCAGTATTGAAGGCCTGGCACGTTCCAACGATCAAATCAGAGGCATGACCAACGGCTTCGACCACGCCCTCCGAGTTCTCACAACTCTCCACAGGATGGGAATCAAGGACATTGGATTCGGATTGACCGTGCAAGATGCGAATGCGGCGGACATCGAAGAACTCCACGAACTGGCTAAAATGATGGACGTCGAGTTCGCAACCGCCGCAATCCACAATTCCTTCTACTTTCACAAGGACGACAATAGGCTCGACGAGCCTCATGGGCCACTTCTCGCACTAAAGCGACTTTCAGAGGACCTCCTGACATCCCGGAGGCCCAAAGACTGGTTTAGAGCCTACTTCAACTACGGACTGATGAACTACCTCCAGGGAAGAGAACGCCTACTACCGTGCAGAATGGCCCACGATGCATTCTTTCTCGAACCAAACGGCGATGTACTGCCGTGCAATGGAATGGACGCGCCAATGCCGCTGGGCAATCTTCGCAAGACAACGTGGGATGAAATTTGGTATTCCCCCGAAGCAGAGAAGGTGCGAGAAGCCGTACGCAACTGCCCGAAGCAGTGCTGGATGATGGGTTCAGTCGGACAAGAGATAAAAAAACATCCCTACCACCCTCTCAAATGGGTGGTTGCTCATAAATGGTTCGGGAAAGAAGTGACCATACCTTCCAGAAAAGAGAAGCATCCCCACCGGCTTTTCGGTGTTGATTCGCTGACAGCAAAACAAACAATGCCTCTCATTCGCATCCGCGAGGCGCATAAATCAGAGCAAGCCCTCGGTGATTAGCACGCGCCGCTGAATTGCCCGCCATCAACTGGCTCAGGGAGGTCTACAAAAGACCTATCATCCTGTCGCATGATTGCTGCAACTAGAATTCTTCGCCGGCGACATGCATAGGCCGCGAAAGCGTAAGTACTCTGAAAGTCAGTGTTAAAGGCCGGCTTCCACTTTCTTCTGCACTGATCTAAAGCTATGGCAGACAAAATCAGTCCCGCTTCCGAACGGAGGAAGGCAAGCACATTGACTACGGCAGTCGTGTCGCTTGCTCGCAAATAACCGTGTACTCGCTTCTCTTCCTCGCGTTTGCCTCGTTCATTCTGTCGCTTGTCCTGACGCCGTTCGTGCGGAACATGGCGAGGCGCCTCGGCTTCGTCGATCTGCCTGATTACATCCGCAAGGTCCATACTCTCCCTGTCCCACGACTCGGCGGTATCGCCATCTTCGCTTCAATCGTTATCGCGTACAGCATGCTTCTTATTGTTGGCCTAAGCGCGGGTGTTATCGTCTGGTCCGGACTTCCCTTAGTCCTCCGTCTTCTTCCCGCTGCTCTCATCATTTTCATAATTGGCCTCATCGATGACATCCGCGGTGTGCGCCCCTGGCAGAAGGTCACCGGTCAAGTTGTTGCTGCGCTCCTCGCCTGGACAGGGGGCATTCACGTCCATGCAGTCAGCGGCCACGTATTCTCCACAATCGTCAGTTTTGCTCTGACTCTTCTTTGGATCGTCGCCTGCACCAACGCCGTTAACCTGATCGATGGTGTCGACGGTCTCGCAGCCGGCGTCGGCCTCTTCGCCACTATAACGACTCTGATAGCCGCTCTTCTCAGCAACAACATCAATCTCGCCCTGGCTACTGCCCCCCTTGCTGGTGCGCTTTTGGGATTCCTTCGCTTTAACTTCAACCCCGCGTCTATCTTCCTCGGCGATTGCGGCAGCATGACAATCGGCTTCCTGCTCGGTTGCTATGGAGTCATTTGGAGCGAGAAGTCCACTACCTTCCTCGGCATGACCGCGCCTCTTCTCGCCCTATCCGTCCCGCTGTTCGATGCCGGACTCGCCATCGTCCGCCGGTTCCTTCGCCAGCAGCCCATCTTCGACGCCGATCGTGCCCACGTTCATCACCAGCTGCTCTCACGAGGTCTGACGCCGCGCCGCGTTGTACTCATCCTTTATGCAGTCTGTGGTCTCGCCGCCGCCGCATCGCTATTAATGACCGTGACCCACGAACGATACCGGGGCATCATCATCATTCTTGTTTGCCTCGCAGCATGGCTCGGAATCCAGCATCTCGGTTACAACGAATTCAGCGTCGTGGGCAAACTCGCATTAGGCGGCGCATTCCGCGGCTTGCTCAACGCTCAGCTCGCGCTCGTCGCCTTTGAACATGAGCTGTCGTCCTCTGAAACGCTTGAGCGCACTTGGGAAGTGCTTTTGCGTGCCTGTCCCCGCTTTGGTTTTTCGAGAATCGTGCTCAACCTCGATGGCTTTAGTCGAGAAAGCGGAGTTGCCGAGGGTTGGCATGTCCGAATCGACTTTCCCGGCCGCGGTTACATTAACTTGACCCGTCAAGCCGGCACTACAAGCCGTGGTGCCGTTGACGTGCATTTCGTCGACTGTATCTCGCGGGTTATTGCACTGACACTTGATCAGCTTGAATCGTTCGAGCCCAGCTTCACCTTGCCGGCTCATGGCGATTAACTTCCTCCGGACATTTATGCATAGCTAAGCTAATCCGGCCACGCCCGCTGCAGCTCCCCAAAGGCCACGTTTCGCCCCTTGCAAGGCGTGACGTGGCCTTTTGCGTTCAGTCGGCGTAGGCTAATTCATTCCGCCACGCCGGCCTCGTGGACAGAACGTTACGTGTGTCGCACATTCAAGTGCATTGGATGGTCCAATTGCGATTTGCGTTGGCGAGTGCCCGTGCATGCCCGACGGGCGGCTTCTTCAGCATTTCGATATCTCCCAGCTCAACCTCAAGCGAAAAGCACTGGTGTACAGCAGCCAGGGCAATGACCACCTTGCACTGCTGGCGGAAATCCGTCACAGCTCCCTCAACACCTTCAAAGATTCCTGAACGGATCCGCACTCTCGCCCCAACGGAAACGTTGGGGTGAGGACGCAGCAAAAGTCCGCTGGCCAGCCCTTCACGGATCTTGTCGAGGTCCGCGCTGCTCACCAGATTCCCGTCCTCATCTCCCAGCGATCGCACAACACCCGGCGCGCTGATTACGGCGATCCTTGACTCAGGCGAGAATCGCGCGAATACATAGCCGGAGAAAAGCGGACGCTCAGTGACGACTGTTCTGTCAGTCCACTTTACCCGCTCTCGGTAGAACGGCACGTAGTGCTCGACGGCGCGCACCGTGAGATGCTGCGCAACCCGCCGTTCAAAATTCGAGTGAACATGCAAAACATGCCAGGGCGTCTCCTGCATCGGTCGCTCCGGGGGAAGAGTGATCTCAGGGGCCGGATCGTGGCAAAAAGCAGCGCCGATTCTACCCTCGACCATTGGGATCGCCTCAGATATCTATTTCAGGGGCCCGAACTGCACAATGCTTGCGAGGGAGGAAGTAATTTTTGGCGGCCACAGGGAAGCAGACTGCCAAATTCAGTTGTGAAGCCTGAGGACTAATTTTTAACACAAGAATTCCTCGACGCGCGTTTGTTTCTTGAGCTTTTTCCACATTCCTCGTACGTTTTCCACAGGCTCATTGCAAAGCCGCTTTGACGGGTCCAATCCTCGATCATCGCGCAGGATGGGCGCGACCAAGTCTCCAAATGAGCCACCGAAGATCCCTCAAAGGCCGCGATCCACTCCACCGTGAGCGCATCGAGGCGGGGCAAGTCGTCGGAGATTATGGGGTGGCTCATTCGTATCTGGAACTTCCGCCTTAGTCCGCGGGACCTCCCTGAGGTGCGGTAGGCGCGTAAAGATCGCTGGCGTTGATTTTCCTGCGCCTGTTCGGGGGCGCTCGCCATTGACCGGTTGGCGCGTCCGCGGAGTCGCTCTCAGCGAGGCCGTCTGTCGGCCATATATGATGAGCATGACGCGCCAAAATGCATTGAATCGAAGGACATGGAAAGGCCGAGTCTGAGCCCCCGGGGGAGTTCAAGAAGAGAGTGATTGATGCCTTGCTAGCCCGCTTTGGGGTGACCCTATGATCGGCCAAACCATCTCGCATTACCGCATTATCGAGAAAGTGGGCGGTGGCGGGATGGGTGTGGTCTATAAGGCCGAGGACGTCAAACTCAGTCGCTTTGTGGCTCTCAAGTTCCTGCCCGACAACGTATCCAAAGACCCGCAGGCTCTCAGCCGTTTTCAACGCGAAGCGAAGGCTGCCTCAGCACTGAATCATCCCACCATCTGCACCATTCACGAAATCGACGACCAGCACGGCGAAGCCTTCATCGCCATGGAGTTTCTCGACGGGACGACTCTGAAGCACCGTATCGGTGGGCGACCGATGGAGACGGAGTTGATTCTGTCGCTGGCCATCGAGATTGCGGACGCACTCGACGCAGCCCACTCGGAAAGCATCGTCCACCGCGACATCAAGCCTGCCAACATCTTTGTTACCAAGCGCGGACATGCCAAGATTCTGGACTTCGGTCTGGCGAAAGTCATGGTTGCGGCGAGTTCTTCGAGCAACGCTGCTGGCGCTAACACGCAAACGGCGTCGGTCGACGAGGATCATCTCACCAGCCCCGGTTCTACGCTCGGCACGGTTGCCTACATGTCACCAGAGCAGGTGCGCGCCAAAGAACTCGACGGACGCAGCGATTTATTCAGCTTCGGTGTCGTCCTCTACGAAATGGCGACGGGCACTCTACCGTTTCAAGGCGAATCCGCCGGTGTGATCTTCCAGGCGATACTTGATCGGGTCCCAATCCCTCCGACCCGCCTCAATCCTGCCCTGCCACCGAAGCTGGAAGAAATCATCAGCAAAGCACTCGAGAAGGATCGCGATCTTCGGTATCAGACAGCAACGGAGATGAAAGCCGACCTGAAGCGCCTTAAGCGCGACTATGATTCGGCGGAGAGGCAAGGGGGAACGAAGGGCGGTGCGGCTGCGACCGCATCCAATGCAGCGCCGACTGCGGAGAAATCGGTCGCGGTGCTCTACTTTGAAAACCTGAGCGGCGACAAGGAAGACGAATATTTACGGGACGGCATGACCGAGGACGTCATCACTGAGCTTTCCAAGATCGAGGAGTTGCGCGTCTTCCCGCGCGCCGCCGTGCTTGCGTACCGCGACAAGGCTGTCACCGGTCCCCAGGTAGGACACGAGTTAAGCGCCACCTATGTGTTGGGCGGCAGCCTGCGCCGCGCCGGCAGCCGGCTTCGCATCACCGCGCAACTCGTGGAGACGCACAGCGGCCACTCTGCTTGGGCCGAACGATTCGACCGGGAATTAAAGGATGTTTTCGAAGTACAAGACGAGATTGCCCGCAGCATCACGCAGGCCCTTCGCATTACTCTTTCCCCGCAAGAAGAAAAGGCGATCGCTCGCAAGCCGACCGAGAATACTCAGGCGTACGACGCCTATCTGCGAGGACGCAGCTACGCTCGTCGCGAGACCCGTCCTGATCTGGAATTCGCGCTGCAGATGTTTGATCTCGCCATCATGCTCGACCCCAATTTTGCCTCAGCTTATGCGGGCATCGCACACGCTTGCGCCATGATTCATGGATGGCATGATCCTGAACCCCGCTGGATCGATAAAGGATTGGCCGCATGCGAGCGGGCTTTGAAATTGGACCCCAATCTCGCGGAAGTGCTGGTCGCTCGAGGACTGCTTTTCTACGCGCAGAAGAAATACGGTGAAGCGGTCGAGTATGCTCGAATGGCCATTGAGCGCAAAGCGGATTGCCCAGGCGCTTATAACGTTCTGACACGGTCCTATTTTGCGTCAGGCCGCTTCCAGGAGGTTGGCTCTCTCGTCGAGCGCGCACTCGCAGCAAACGGCGATGATTACAACCTGTATATTCCAATTGTCAACGCCTTGGAAAACCTTGGGCAGACGGAAGCCGCCAGCAAGATTAGCCAACGCCATGTGCGCGTTCTTGAACAGCAATTGGAGATGGTACCTGAAGACGTCCGCGCACGGGTCCTGCTTGCCTCGAATTACGCTAAGTTTGGAGAAGCTGACCGAGCGGCTGTTGAATTAAAGCGAGCCATTGTCTTGCGCCCCGACGACTCGAACATCCTGTTTAATGCCGCCTGTGTCTACGCCCGCCTTTCTCGGAAACAGGAGGCGCTGGCAATGCTGAAAAAGGCCAGAGAACACGGTTACCACAACCTTGCGTGGATGTCTCGCGATCCTGATCTTGCCAGTCTCCACGGCGACCCGGAATTCGAACTTCTTGTTGGAAGCTCAGGGCAACAGAACTAGCCATTTTCCCAGAGATCGCGTTTGTAGGTAAGTGCGCTCGAGGCTTTGTCGAAAACTGTGTCAGTCCCTGTGACGAATCCTGCTTTGGTGCAAATTTGTGTGCGGAGACTAAGCCGCAATTTGATCCTGGAACGGCGATCGCACGAGTTCAAATCCCGTCGGGGACGCCAATCAAAACCAAAGAATCAGAGAGAATTTGCATCCAGCAGCCGACTGCTTCTGAAGTTTGACGGTTCAGGGGGCCGGAATCCGCGGAAACCTTACTGAATCCGCCACGGAGCCGCATGGACAGGTCTCCGCGGCTGTAAGTTTATGGGTTTCGCGATGCCATGGCGAACCGTCTCAACGGAAGTGGAACCGGTCCCGTCGATATGCCCTACGTCACTTGCCAAGCGTGAAGACGACGCTGATCGTCGTATCAACTTCGACGGGCTCGTTGCTGAGTGTGTAAGGCTTGTAGCGCCAGGTCCGCACGGCATCCATGGCCGCCTGCTGCAGCATAGGCGAACCGCTCACAACCTGCAGATCCTTAATCGCTCCGTTCTTGGCAATCGTTGCGTGCAGCACAACGGTGCCAGAAACGCGGGCCGCTTTCGCAATGGGTGGATAGACAGGCGCCGTCTGCCGAATCAGCATTCCTGTCGCAACGCCCGATGAAATCGCAAACGGTCTCGACGATACAACCTTGATCGCAGGCTGTGTGCGTCCGTTCAACACACTGTCATTTGCGCTCGCGCCGCCCAGGCCATCAGCGCCGCCAGAACCAATGCTCACCGGGGGAGGCGCATTCTCCGCGTCTTGCCTCCCGGTTCCCTGCGGAATCACTGTTGGCGCTGTGAGTTGATCGTCCATCATTTTCGCCTGCTTTTTCGTCATCCCCGGCGCCGGCTTCACTCCGGTTTGCCCGTTGGTGACCGGAGTGTTGGCTGTCGATTGCACTGCGGTCGTTGCCGCAGGCTGGGTCTGAGCTGCGGGCGTACTCTCCGGCGTATTCGATGGGTCCGTTTCGGACTGCGTATCGGTTCCTTGCGAAGGTCCCTGAACAGATGGCCTCGCCGCCGGCTTCGCTCCATGATGGAACAGCGGGAACATCAGGGCGAGCAGAAGCAGAACTGAGCCAGCGCTGACGGGCGCAATGATCACCCATTTCTTTTTGGCCGTTTTCGGCTTTTCTGCAACTTCGACGTTCTTCTCTGAAAATATTTGGAAGAGGGCACGGTCATCCACGGGTTGCGAAGTTTTCGCGACTTCGGGTGAATTCAGTTTTCCATTCACCGCGGCGGGCTTTGGCAGGCCCGGCGTTACCGCAATCTCTTTTGTCGAGCGGCTGGCTTCCAGCCTGTTCGAAGCGTGGCCGTTGGAACCGTTGGCCCCATTCGATGGCTTGCTCGTCAACTCCTGCTGTTTGACTGTGAACGGTGCAGGCGGGACCGAACTGGAAACACGTGGCTTTTCCACGACGGGTGACAAGCTTGCTTCATGGTCAGCAGTTTGTCTCGTCGGCTTTGGGCTCTTGCCGAAGGAATGAGCGGCTTCCCACGCTTCCCATTCACTCAGATTCACAGGCTTGGGCGTAGGAGGAGGGGTTTCGCCATCCCACTCAACAAAATGCTTTTGCTGCGCAACGAATGCGGGCGCGGACGGTGCCGGCCCCGATGCACGCGGCTTTTCTGCTGGCGGTGCTGCGGTCGAACCGCGGTCAGAGGATTGTCCACTCGAGCTTTTGGTCTCGCCCAATGAATGAGTAGCTTCCCATGCCTCCCATTCGCCCGGCTTAATCGGCGACGCCTCTGGGGAAGCCTCGCCATCCCATTCGCCGAAATCCTCAGGAAGCGTTTCGGGTAGCAGCGGAGTTAGTTCTTCTGGAGATGCCATTGTCCGTCCTCACCTTTCTCGTAGACCGCACCTTTATAGGTGCGTGTTTCTCGCGGCCTTGTCTCGGCGGCAGTAAATTCCTGTGGCCCATCCGCCTGGTTCGATTCCGCGGGGGTAAAGTCGGTGGCTGTGAAGGTCCGCGACGCCGGAGCCTCAGCGCCTGGGTATGGCATTGAAGCGCCGTAAGGAGTGCCTTCTACATCAAGCTCGACCGTCGCTTGTGCCTTCCCGTATTTTTCAGTCTCTGAAGGAATGAAAGATGCGGAGAGGGTATACTTCCCCGGCGCCAGCACGTGACCCGCGGAAGGTGTGTAGACGAATGTTCCGGCAACCGATGCCGTTGCATTCAACTGAACCGCGCTCAGCGCGGTGCCGTACGAAATCGCGGCGGGCGCCGGCCACGTGATGAGTGCCGGTAGCTTCTCGGTAACCTTGAGCGAAACGGTTGCGGTCACCGTTGCGTAGTTCAAAGTGTCTGCTGGCGTAAAGATTGCCGAAAGCTCATGCACTCCCGGCGTGAGTCTCTCGCCCGCTGCAGGCGTATACGCAAAGGACCCCGGGACTGGTGCTGAGGCGTTGAGCTGGGTCGCGCTGAGAGCAACGTCGTGGGCGATCGGCTCAGGTACCGGCCATTTGACGGCAGGCGTTGCCTTGATCACCCTCAGTGAAACCGCGCTTTGCGATATGGAGTAGCCCAACGTATCTGCCGGGGTGAAAACCACCGTCAATTCATGTTCTCCGGCCGCAAGTGCCGCTCCTAAGTCAGGCTTGTATTCGAAGGATCCCGGAACCGAAGCCCGTGCACAGAGTTGCGCGTTGCTCAGCTGCGTCCCATACATAACAGGAGCCGGTGCCGGCCAATGGATGGCTGACTTTCCTTTCGCGACAGACAGCGACACTGTCGCCTGTCCTGTGCTGTAGTTCGCTGTGTCCGCGGGAGTGAAGGTGACTGAGAGCGTGTGCATCCCTGGTGGAAGTATCTCGCCCGCCGCTGGCGAATACTCGAACTTGCCCGGTACCTGCGCCGAGGCATTCAGCTGCGTTTCATCAAGTGCCGTGCCGTAGGCGATCCTGGCAGGCGTTGGCCAGGAGATGGCCGGCGTTCCTTTAGCCACAACAATTGTGACTGACGCCTGCTGCGAAGGGTGGCCACTGGAATCCGCCGGAGTGAACGTGACCCACAGTGAGTGCGTGCCGACCGGCAGTACGTAGCCTGGGCCGGGTGTGTAGACCAACGTTCCCTCGCCCGATGCCGTGGCGTTGAGCTGGGCAAACGTGAGCCTGTTCCCGTAGGTAATCGGCTCCGGTGTCGGCCATGTGATGGTTGCAGCCGAGTACGCCTCGCCCGAAGGCAGAACCGCAGTGCTCGTCGGCTCATGATTTCCGTAACCTGCCGGGGCAAAATCGTTGCCCGAAGTCCAAGTGTCAGTATTTCTCATCTTTTCCTGTGGAATTGGGAGTCCGTTAATCGAGCTGGCCATCTCCAGGCTGACGCGCGACGTACGCGTTTCAAGAAATCCTCCGTCGCCGTGCTGCAGCGCGCGCGCCGCATCCTGGTCGTCGGGAATCTTCCACCGCACCGGCCTTCCCAGTGCCTTGGTGATGACGTCCTCGTTCGCCGGCTCCAGAAAGCGTGACTCGAACCGGTTGATCACGACCTCCAGATTTTCGCTTCCTTCCGCGAAGAACTGTGAGATAAGACGATTTGAATTCCGCAGTTCGGAGATGCCGGTTTGGGTGACCAGGTAGATTGTTGTCGCGTCTTCGAAAAGAACCTTTGCCGCCACATCGATCCTTGATCCCACATCGACGATCACATAATCGAACTCTTGCCGCGCGATTGCGATCAGCTTGTCGATAGCGCCTTTGGAAACCTCAATATCGGGAACTTTGGTCGGGGCCGCCAGCACGAATACCCCAGACCGGTGCTTGACCAGGAGATTGTGAAGAAGACTGGCGTCCAATCGATCGCTATTCCTCAGGGCGTCCTCGGTCGAGTATCCCGCTGAAATTCCCAGGCAAAGTGCACAATCGCCAATGGGAAGAGCCAGGTCGATGAGCAGGATGCTGTGCTCAGGCCTCTGGGCCAGGGCGATCGCAACATTGCAGGCCACTGTTGTGACCCCCGATCCTCCCTTGGATCCCAGAAAAACATGCAAACCTCCCAGGGCTTTCATTCCCTCGGGCTTCTCTGATTCGCCAGCTCTCTCATCAATACGAGCTGTGATCCGAGCTAGAGCCCCGGCAACCGCGCCTCGCTCCAGCGGCAGTTGAAGACACTCACGCGTCCCTGCGCGCATCAGTCGGATTGCAAGTTTCGGATCGTTCCTCTCCGAAAAAACCATGATGGCAGCTGGTTCTCTCGAGCCTGTTTCTTCCACGAGTTCCAGAACCAGATCCGGGTCACTGTCCAGGTCAAGAACGACGACGTCGAACGACATCAATAATCTACGCAAGTGTTCTGGTTCAGGCGGATAGGAGTTGAACTCTCTGATCACGACCCTGCGTGTATCGGCAAGAGCCTTGGCAACCAACGTGCGGCTTCGCTCGTCAGGGCCAATCAACGCAACTGATAAGGGTGTAGGCGCAACGGCGTCGGCTTGTTTCCAGTCGAAACCTCGTGGTGCGACAGTTGAGCCCACGGTATGAGGCGCTTTTTGTGATGAAATGCTCATGAAGACACCAGCGGTCTTTCCGTTCAAATCTCAAGTTCGACAGTTCCTCCGCAAGTTGAACTCGCTGGTTCGTTCCGCCATCAACGGCCAAAGATCGCGCGCTTACGGGGAAGAATTCTCAATGCGAGCATCAACTTACGTCAGGCTGCCAAACAAGTCGTTGTTGAACGATGGTAACCAGTTTTTAGTGACAAATGGACCCTAGTTGACCATAAATAGTCATTACGAAAGTGTTGGTTAGGTGCCGCTTGCGGGTCATTTGGCCACGAGTCCGCATGGGACGCGGGCAGAATCCGATCAAGCGTTGTCCAGAATGGCGTCGATGCGGGCAAGATCCTTGTTCGTGAAGGCCAAATCGCCGATGGCGGCAACGTTTTGCTCGATCTGCTCCACGCGGCTAGCGCCGATCAGCGCCGAAGTCATGCGCCCATCGCGCAGCACCCACGCCAGAGCCATCTGCGCCAGTGTCTGCCCGCGCTCTTGGGCCAGCTCGTTCAAAGCCCTGACCTTGGCGAGCTTCTCTTCGTCGATGTCGCGCTTCTTCAGAAAGCCGTGCGGCTTCGATGCGCGCGCATCGGCCGGGATGCCCTTGAGATAGCGGTCGGTGAGCAGTCCCTGCGCCAGCGGACAGAAAGCAATGCCGCCTACGCCTTCCTTACCCAGCACATCGAGCAGCCCACGCTCCGGAGTGCGCTCGAACATAGAGTATTTCGGCTGGTGAATGAGGCACGGAGTCCCGAGTTCACGCAGAATATTGATGGCCGCCGCGGCTTGCTCCGGGTTGTAGTTGGAGATGCCGGCGTAGAGAGCTTTGCCGGAGCGCACCGCCTGATCGAGGGCCGACATCGTCTCTTCCACCGGCGTCTCCGGATCGGGACGATGCGAATAGAAGATGTCAACGTACTCAAGACCCATGCGCTTCAGGCTCTGGTCTAAGCTCGACAGCAAATACTTCCTCGATCCCCAGTCGCCATAGGGTCCGGGCCACATATCGTACCCAGCCTTGGTGCTGATGATCAATTCGTCGCGGTAGGGCTTCAGATCGAGGCGTAAAATCTCGCCGAAGTTGCTTTCGGCGCTTCCCGGCGGAGGTCCATAGTTGTT
This sequence comes from Occallatibacter sp., assembly GCA_049518955.1. Classification (GTDB taxonomy): domain Bacteria; phylum Acidobacteriota; class Terriglobia; order Terriglobales; family Acidobacteriaceae; genus Telmatobacter. Next base: position 71,580 of record JBEKRG010000001.1, on the reverse strand, counting down.
GGCCAGGTCGAAGTGCGTAATGCCCAGGTCGAAGGCGCGCCGCACCATCGCGCGCGAGTTCTCGAAGTCATCGACGCCGCCGAAGTTGTGCCATAACCCCAGAGAAATGGCGGGCAGCCGAATGCCGCTGCGTCCGCACCGGCGGTACAGCATCGTGTCGTAGCGCTTTTCGTTGGCGAGATACATGGTTGCTCCTCCGTGCTCGAAGCAGTGACCAGGCGCTGAATCGCTCTCTCTAGCTTAAGACCGCCGCGATCGAAACTTCTTTCCGGTCGTCGGTAGGAGGAGGCACGATGTTGCCTTCTATCGGCGCGCCGTCGACAGTCAGCGCAACTTTGTTTCCGGCGCCCTTGCGCTCCACGGCGATCTTGTAAGTGATTCCGCGAAAGATGCGCGTTGCGGTAAATCCGGGCCAGCTCGTAGGAATGACAGGAGCAACCTCGAGGCCGTCATAAGTAGGTCGTACGCCCAGGATCCACTGCGCGATGGCATAGTAATTCCAAGCCGCCGTGCCCGTAAGCCAGGAGTTCTTGGCTTCGCCGAATGTCGGCGCGTCCCTGCCGGCGATCATCTGCGCGTATACATAAGGCTCGCAGCGATGCACTTCGCTGATCTCTTCGCGCGCGGAGGGATTGATGCGCAGGTAGTAATCGTAAGCCTCATCGCCATGACCCAGCCGAGTCTCCGAGATCATCACCCAGGGATTCACGTGGCAGAAGACGCCCGCATTCTCCTTGTAGCCTGGTGGATACGATGAAATCTCGCCCAGATGCAGATAGTAGCGAGTGTAGGCCGGCTGATGCACTACAAGCCCGTGCTTGGTCGCCAGGTATTTCCGCACCGATGCCAGAGCCTTGGCAGCTCTCCCGTCGTCGAGACCGATGCCTGCCAGCACGCAGAATCCATTCGACTCGATAAAGATCTTGCCTTCCTCGCGCTCCTTCGATCCAACTTTTTCTCCAAAGCTGTCATAGGCGCGCAGAAACCATTCCCCGTCCCAACCGTGCTGCTTCACGGCTTCTTCCATTTTGTCGGCCCCCGTCAGAAAACACGTCGCGTCGTCCGGCCGGTCGTGGTGGCTCGCAATCGCGGCGAGTTCGTGCGCAGCATGGACAAAGAGCCCGGCAATAAACACTGACTCGGCCACTTTCCCATCGCGATTCGTCGTGGTCTGGAATGAATTGCCCGGCGTGTCGGAAAAACAATTCAGATTGAGGCAATCGTTCCAGTCCGCGCGCCCAATCAGCGGCAGCCCATGCTGCCCAAGCCGGTCTAACGTATAGCGGAAGCTGCGATGCAAATGCTCGTAGAGTGGTTCCTCCGTGCCTGGCTTGTTGTCGTAGGGAACTTTCTCGTCGAGAATGCTCCAATCGCCCGTCTCCTTCAGATAGGCCGCCACGCCGAGGATGAGCCAATGCGGGTCGTCGTTGAATCCACTCCCAATATCGTTATTACCGCGCTTCGTCAGCGGCTGGTACTGGTGATAAGCACCGCCCGTCTCCAGTTGCGTTGACGCAAGGTCGAGAATCCGCTCTCGCGCACGCGCCGGAACCATGTGAACAAAACCCAAAAGGTCCTGGTTGGAGTCGCGGAAACCGAGTCCTCGCCCAATGCCCGACTCGAACGACGACGCCGAGCGCGACATATTGAATGTGGCCATGCACTGGTACGCATTCCAGATGTTCACCATGCGATTCGTGTGTACATCCGGCGTGTCCACCTGGAAGATGCCAAGAAGCTTTTCCCAGTGCGCATGCAGCTGATCGAAGGCTGCATTGGCCTCTCTCGCTCCCAGATACCGTGCGATCACCGGCTTCGCCCGCTCCTTATTGATGATCTGCGAATCGGGAGGACTGAACTTCTTGTCCTTCGGGTTCTCCTGGTATCCGAGAACGAAGACGATCTGCCGCGACTCTCCGGCAGCGAGATCGAGTTTTACCTGGTGCGCCCCGATCGGCGCCCATCCGTGCGCGACCGAGTTTGTTAGTTGCCCGGCGGCCACGGCCGCTGGATTGTCCCAGCCGCGGTAGGGGCCAAGAAAAGCGTCGCGGGATGTATCGAAACCAATGGTCGGCTCGGAGCATGCGAAGAACGCAAAATGATCGCGGCGCTCGCGGTACTCCGTTTTGTGGTAGATGACGCCATCGACCACCTCTACTTCGCCGATGTTGTAGTTCCGCTGAAAGTTCGTGGCGTCATCCTGCGCGTCCCACAGGCAGAATTCCACACTGGCAAATGCGGAAATCCGCGCCGGGGTGGTCCTCCGATTGGTCACAGTGAGCTGCCAGATCTCCAGGTTCTCATCCGGCGGAACGAAGTATCGTGTGTGGGCTTCTATGCCCGCGAATGTTGAGCCAATCGTGGTGTAGCCCATGCCGTGGCGGCAGGAGTAGTCTTCAGCGTCGTGACGTGTCGGTTGCCAGCTCGGTGACCAGAAGCGCCCCGACGCTTCGTCGCGCAAATAAATGTAACGCCCCCCGCAATCCCACGGCGCGTTGTTGTACCGGTAACGCGTTAGTCGCCGCAAGCGCGCGTCGCGATAAAACGAATAGCCGCCCGCGGTGTTGGAGATGATCCCGAAATACTCCTGGCAGCCAAGGTAATTGATCCACGGTAGCGGTGTATCCGGCTGCGTGATCACATACTCGCGGTTTTGGTCGTCGAAGTGTCCGAACTTCATGGTCGCTTCCTTTTCTGAACCGGGGCGAAAGGACGGCAGTAGTGCAGGATTGTCCGCTGAAACGTTTTTGCAGGGAGAATCCTATGCAGTTGAAAACGAAGCGCGATTATAGCGGAATCAAGAGAAGTGCAACAAGAGTTTTTCCGTCGCGCTGCCGTTTGGGGCAAGAATTCGTTGCCGGAGCGCATAAGGATGTGAGAGACTGATCCGTCTTTCCATCCGAACCCGGCGGCTGAAGCGAATGAAAGATACGGCGCTTTCTTTGAACCGAGACCCGCGAAGTCCTCATACCCGCCCTTTCTGGCGACACTCCCTTTGCATAGCGGGACTCGTTTTTTGCCCCACTGTCCTCCTTTTTGCGGCAGAAAATCCCACTCTGGCAATCAAAGTGGATCAGGTAGGCTACCTTCCCGGCGGCCCGAAAATTGCCCTCGTGAGCAGCCCGGCTAAGACTTTTGAGATCAGGCGCTCCAGCGATGGGAAACCGGTGTTTCGCGGGGTTCTGGGGCCGGTTGCAACCGATCCTCTTTCGGGCGACGCCGTCCAGGCCGCGGACTTCTCCCAACTGCGGCGCGCGGGTAGCTATTACATCCAGATTCCGGGGGTAGGGAAGAGTTGGAACTTCTCCGTGGGTAGCAATGTCTTTGCGCGCACTTGGTACTTGGCCATGCGCGGCTTTTACGGCCAGCGATGTGGCACCGCGGTCGATCTAGGTCCGGAGTTTCCCGGCTATTCCCATCCGGCCTGCCACCTTCGAGGCGAGTTTCATCCCAGCTCAGGCAAGTCCGGACCGCGAGATAACATCGGCGGCTGGCACGACGCTGGCGACTATGGCCGTTATATGGTCAACTCCGGCGTGGCCACAGGGACGCTGCTCTGGGCATGGGAGATTTACGGGCCTCGGCTCAAGTCGATTCAACTCAGAATTCCTGAGACCGGGAACGGCACCCCAGACATCCTCAATGAAGTTCGCTGGAACCTGGAATGGATGCTCAAAATGCAGGACACCGATGGCGGTGCCTGGCATAAGCAGACCAGCACGCACTTCCCGGGCTTCATCGCTCCCGACAAGGACACCTTGCCCAGCGAGGTCATCGGGACTGGCTCGGCGCCTTACAAAAGCACCTGCGCCACAGCGGATTTGGCCGCCGTGGCCGCCATTGCCGCGCGCGTCTACAAACCGTACGATCCTCAATTTGCCGCTCGCGCCCTCGATGCCGCTCGCCGTGCTTGGCAATGGACCGGACAGTATCCGAATGTGATCTTCCGCAATCCGCCGGGTGTGACAACCGGCGAGTATGGCGACTCGAACTGTTCCGACGAGCGGCTCTGGGCGGCCGCAGAGCTTTGGCGCACCACGGGCGAGGCCGCGTATCACCAATTCTTCCTCAATAACTATGCCGCGTATCTTCCTATTCTCGATTCGCCGGCCTCGGAAAACTGGAGCATGATGGCCCCCATGGCGCTCGGCACTTACGCTCTTTCCCGGCGCAAGGGCGCAGATGCCAAGGTTAAGGCCGCCATTCGCAATCGAATGTTGACGGCGGCGCGCGCCATCGTAGAAAGCGCCGCCGACAATCCCTACCATGTCAGCCTCAAGCCAACGGATTTTGTCTGGGGCTCGAACGGAATCGCTGCGCAGTATGGCATGGACCTGATGATCGCAAACGTAATCGCGCCCAATCCTGAATTTGTGAATACTGCGCGCGACGATTTGCATTATCTGCTCGGCCGGAACACCTTCTCGCTCTCGTGGGTCACACAGGTCGGCGAGCACTCTGTCATGCATCCTCATCACCGGCCGAGTGGTTCGGGTGAGCAGCCCGGGCCATGGCCGGGATTGATGTCGGGAGGGCCGAATGCCGGCCGCCAGGATCCAGTGCTGGCCGCATTGCCTGCGGGCCTGCCGCCGGAAAAAGTTTACGCCGACCAAACTGCCTCGTATGCAAGCAACGAAATCGCCATCAACTGGCAGGCAAACCTCGTTTTCCTGCTGGCCGGCCAATTGCACTAGGAAACTTTTGACCCCGCGATCTGCCGGCCGCGATCGGAACCATACGGCAGGAGATCGGTAGACAACGATCGACGAGTAGTTTCGAGGGTACGATGCATCTGCATGCTTTAGATGTCGGCATCATCCTGGCGTACATAGTTTGTACGGTAGTGGTGGGTTACTACGTATCGCACCACGGCTCGCGCGACATGGCCGCGTACTTTCTCGGCGGCAACAAGATGCCTTGGTATATTTTGGGCCTCTCCAACGCCTCTGGCATGTTCGACATCAGCGGCACCATGCTGCTCGTCTACTGGATGTTCGTCTACGGCCTGAAAAGCGTGTGGATCCCTTGGCTGTGGCCGACCTTCAATCAAGTCTTCCTCATGGTTTACCTGTCTGCGTGGTTGCGCCGCTCGCGGGTCATGACAGGCGCGGAGTGGATCAAAACTCGCTTCGGTACCGGCCGCGGCGCGCAGTTATCGCACTTGATTGTGGTCCTCTACGCATTCATCAGCATCATCGGATTCTTCAGCTACGGCTTCAAAGGCATCGGCAAATTCGCCGCCACGTTTCTTCCCTGGCACCTCTCCCCGAATGAGTACGCGCTGATCCTGATCAGCATTACTGCGATCTACGTGATCAAGGGCGGAATGGTCAGCGTCGTGATCACCGAGGTGGTGCAGTTCTTCATCTTGGCCATCGCCTCCTTTGCCGTGGGCGTTATCGCCATGGTAAAGGTGGCTCCCGGGACCCTGCATAAGTTGGTACCCGCGGGCTGGGACAATGTGTTCTTCGGTTGGCACTTGAATCTCGACTGGTCAACTTTGCTCCCCGCTGCCACGGCCAAGATTGCCGAAGACAAGTACGAACTGTTTGGTTTCTTCGTCATGATGCTGTTGTTTAAGGGCGTGCTGATTTCCGCCGCGGGCCCTGCGCCCAACTACGACATGCAGCGCGTTCTTTCCGCGAAGAACCCGCGCGAAGCTTCCATGATGAGCGCCTGGGTCAACGTCGTGCTCACCCCGCCACGCTACTTTCTCGTCATTGGACTCACTGTGCTTGCGGCGGCCTTCTTCGGCCCGGACCTTCGCGCGATGGGACCGAAGCTCGACTTCGAACTTGTGCTGCCGATGGCGCTCGGCAGGTTCGTCCCTGTCGGTCTGCTCGGCTTCCTGATCGCGGGCCTGCTCGCCGCCTTCATGGCTAACTTTGCCGCCACCGTGAATGCCGCGCCGCCCTACTTCGTCAACGACATCTATAAGCGCTACATCCGTCCCAACGCACCGCCGCGCACCTACGTCCGCCTCAGCTATCTCAGCTCTTTCGCAGTGGTGGTTATTGGCGTCCTCATCGGATGGAATGTGGCCTCCGTCAACTCAGTCGTGATCTGGATCGTCTCCGGTCTGTGGGGTGGCTACACTGCCTCCAATGTGCTCAAGTGGTATTGGTGGCGCTTTAACGGTTATGGATACTTTTGGGGCATGGTCGTCGGAATCGCATCCGCGCTGGCGCTACCCTCTTTCGTTGCAAAGCTTCCCCCGGTTCAGCATCTGCTGTCCGCGCATTCCATCAACCTGGATGTCTCAATCGTCTTTCCGCTCGTGCTGGTTCTATCGCTGATCGGATGCTTCGCTGGAACCCTGCTCACCAAGCCCGACGAAGAAGAGGTTCTGAAAGATTTCTACAGGCGAGTACGGCCATGGGGCTTCTGGGGTCCCATCTACCGCAAAGTTCTCTCCGAGGACCCGGGCTTCAAGCGCAACACCGACTTCATGCGCGACATGTTTAACGTCGCGGTCGGGATCGTCTGGCAGGTAGCGCTCGTCGTGCTTCCTATGTATGTAGTCATCTGGGAGCTCAAGCGCGCCGCCATCACCCTGGCCATTGTTCTGGGCACGTCGGCAATTCTCAAGTTCACTTGGTACGACCACCTGGAGCGCCGCGAGGTCGAGACGGATAAGGCCGCCGCTTCTCCGCGTTCCGCTGTATAAATCCCCCGAGAGTTTTTTGGAAGAGTAGAAAATGGTCAGAAAGACCAAGCCGAAACGCGAGCCAAAGCCGGGACAGCCCGTCAGCCTGCGCATTCTGGGCGAGTATCTTGACCTGTCTCCGGCAACGATCTCGCTCGTGCTGAATGACGCACCTGGCGTGCGCGCCATTCCGCAGGAGACGCGGGACCGCGTGAAAGCGGCGGCCGAGAAATTCGACTACCGGCCCAGCTTTTACGCGCGCTCACTGCGCAAGCGGCAAACTTTTTCCATCGGTGTTTTAGTCCCCGAGCTGAGCGACAGCTATTCCGCTCTGGTGCTCACCGGTGTCGAGGAATCTCTCATCGAGGAAGGTTACTTCTACCTCACAGCCAGTCATCGTCGCAAGCCCGATTTGATTGAAGAGTACCCGCGCTTGCTCATGGAACGCTCTGTCGAAGGGTTCATCCTGATCGATACAGTCCTTCAGCATCGCTTCAAGATTCCGGCGGTCGCGGTTGCCGGGCACCGTCACATTCCCGGAATCACCAACGTTGTCCTCGACCAGCGCCGTGCGGCAGAACTTACTTTGCGTCATCTCTATCAGCTCGGTCACCGGAAGATCGCCTTCATGCGTGGCGGCAGCCACAGCTCCGACGCCGACGACCGCTGGGACTGTCTGAAAACCGTCGCCAAGGAATTTGGTATCGTCGTTCGCCCGGAGTTGACAGTTGAGCTGAAGCTTAAAGTGTCAACGCCGGAATTGGGATACGGGCCCGCTTGCGAGTTGCTTCCCCGCAAAGCCGATTTCACCGCGATTGTCTGCTACGACGACATAGCAGCGATTGGAGCCATCCGCGCCTTCCGCGACCATGGGCTGCGCGTTCCTGAAGACATCTCCGTGGTGGGCTTCGACGACATCCAAAGCGCAGCCTTTCATAATCCCAGCCTCACCACCATCCGCCAGCCGCTCCATAAAATGGGCACTATCGCCGCCCGAGTGCTCTTGCAGCGAGTTCGCGGCCAGGATTCAGTTCCGCACATGCTGTCTGTTCTGCCGGAACTGGTCATCCGCGAATCCACATGCCCGCCGCGCGCCAAACTCAAGGGTTCGAAGCGTCGTTCGTAGCTCCCGGCCCTGGACGCCGGTGCAGGGAACCAGCCGTCCGCAGATGCCCGCAACCTGCGGATTTCATTGCTTCTCGCGCGCGAAGACTGTTATAGTCCTGCTTTGAACGCCGCGCCCGCAGTCCCGGACGCAGGAGCTCAAATCGTCTGGTTCTTAAGACCAAAATGCAGCCGGACTAATGAGCTACAGGGCTTTTGAATCTTCACCTTCGGGAGTTCGGCCAGGGCGTAATCAGGCATGTTGTTCCTGGAGAGATCGAATTGGCGAAGTCTCCCGCGCGAAAATCTGCAAGCAAAACCAGGAAGCGGGCATTGGTGCCGGTGGAGCACCGCAAGCCCACGATGAGTGACGTGGCTCGGCTGGCGGGAGTGGGCACCATGACCGTCTCCCGTGTGCTGAGCGGTACCGTACGCGTCTCCGCCGAAACCACACAGCGTGTACAAACCGCGATTGAGCAGCTCAACTACCGTCCCAACGTCCTGGCACGCGCATTTCGTGGCCAGCGCAGCCATTCCATCGGCCTCATCCTTCCGTATCTCTACGATCCCTTCTTTGCGGGCTGTGCTCACGCGGTAACCACCGTGGCCCGGGAACACGGCTATTCGGTCCTCATTACCACTTCAGATGAGGATCCTGAAACCGAGTACACGGAAGCCGACGAGATGTTGCAGCGGCACGTGGACGGCCTTTTGGTGATTCCGGCCCGAATCCGTCAATCACGCCTCACCCGCTCTCTCTTCGGCAAAACGCCGGTTGTAGCCTTTGACAGGCCGGTTCCCGATCCCTCTATCGACACTGTCCTGGTGCAAAACGCCATCGGATCGCGCCGCATTACCGAGCATCTCATTGAACACGGACACCGGAATATCACCTTCTTTGCGCTCAGTCGCAGCCTTTTCACCATCAGCACACGATTTGCCGGCTATCGACGCGCCATGCAGGAAGCGGGCCTCGAAGTCTGTCCGATCTTCGATTGCATTTCGGAAGAAATAGTTGAGCAGGTCCTCAAGGCAAAGATGGAGCGGGACACTCCGCCTACGGCGGTCATCACTTCGAACACTCTGGTTACGCGTTACGTTTTGGGGGCGATTGCGCGTCTTGGCTTGCGCGTTCCCAACGATCTCGCCTTCGCCGGATTCGACGACTTCGATCTTGCCGAATTCACCTCACCGCCGCTCACGGTCGTTCGCCAGCCGGCACAGGAGATGGGCCGCGTCGCGGCAAATCTGCTCTTCGACCGCATCGCGCGCGGCGAAATGCCGCATACCGGCAACCGAATCGTTCTTCCCGTCGAGATCGTGTTGCGCCGTTCGTGCGGCTGCAAACATCGCACTGCCGTCGTCATTCATTGAAAGCAATTTCAAAAGAACTGCGCATCAGTTGACGGCAACCGTCTGCGTGGCCAGGTTCCAACCGCGCAGGCCGATCTCCAGTTTCTCCTCGCCGGCCGGAAACTCCACGTTCACTGTGCGTTCCTCGCCCGGCAGGAGCGAAACATAGTTGTCGGTGTAGTAGGCGGGCAGAATGCGCTGCCCAGTCGCGGCGTCCTCCAGCGTGAGTTTGATCATCAGCGCCGCCGCTGGACCCGTATTCTTCACTCGCATCGTCACCGCGCGCTCGCCGCTTGTTACTGCGGACGTTGCCGACGCCGTTAGCGTTGCAGGCGCAAGCGAATTCAGCTCACGGTAGCTCGCCTCGTCCGCGGCCCACCAGTAGAAGTTGTCGCTCACCGGAGCGCCGGCCGCATCGCTTACTGCGAGCCTCACAAAGATCGTGTGTTCAGCGGCCAACGTTGCCAGGTCAGGTTTTGCCACGGACGTGCGATCATCGGCAGCAGCCTGTACCTGGTTTGTGTGATCGCTCAGAATCTTTCCGTCCAGGCTCACCACAAGCGTGCGCACATTAAAGGATTGCGCCCCGCCCAGGTTGATCAAATCCACTGAGCCATCGGTCAAATTGAGCTGCGCATGGATCGGTTCGCATGCCTTCTGCGTCCCGTAGAAGCTCGACTGCGTGTCGTAGTCCCAACTCAGGAAGTTCCACTCCATGCTCGGCCACGACGGCTGCGTCATCCAGATCATGCGCGCCGAATTGGGCTGCCACAAATGCGCGGCAAATCCCTCGAAGATGGCGCGATGGCCAACGTAATCGAGCATCTGTGCCTTCCGTTCGAAATCCTCGAGGCTCGTAGGCGCGCCGAACTCCGTCTCCATGTGAGCCATGTAAGGCTGAACCGCGCCGTTCCCGCTCTGGTGCCAATCGTGATAGGCCCATGTGTCGCTGATCGGCCATCGGTCCGGCTCGGGAATGAAGGATTTCATGCTTTCCAGCGTCGGCACACTGGGAATGCCAAGCTCCACGCTGAAGCCGCGATTGATCCGGTAGTACGTTTCGAGCGGCTGGAATTGATACGGCCCCGAGTTGCGCAAATTCACCTGGTTCGAGCTGCCTGTGTAATAGCGCGTGTGGTCAAGTGTACGCACCAGTTCTGCCAGGCCTTCGTTGATCGTCGGTTGCGGAACGCCTTCATTGCGCCCGCACCACACCACAATGGACGGATGATGGCGATAGCGCAGAATTGTGTCGTGTGCGTTCTTCAGGAACAGCGCGGGATCTTCCGCTTCCAGGTTGTAGGTCTGCGTCGATTCCCAGAAATCGTTCCACACCATCAATCCGTATTTGTCGGCTAGCGCGTAGAAGCTCTCCTCCGTGTTTTGGCCCATCCAGTTGCGGATCATGTTTACATGCGCGTCGCGATGCAGCCGGAAATACGGCTCCAGGTGCCCCGTGCTCACGCGCTTGAGCATGTCGTCCATGCCCCAGTTGCCGCCGCGCGCCGCAATGCGCACGCCGTTTACTTTGATCACCAGGTCCGTTCCTGGCCAACCGCCATCGACCGGACGGATTGACGGCGAATCCGCGGCCCCTGGCTCCAGCGTCTGCACCCACGCGTGCAGCATCCAGTCCGGCAACGTTTGCCCAGGCAACACTTGATTCGGCGTCCAGTCGAAAATCTGCCGGATGCCTTGGTGCCTCCCGTCGACCAGCGGCAACGCCTCGTCGTGCGTGCGGCTGGGCAGAACCTCCACGCGTTGCAAATGCCCTGCAGGATCGAAAAGTGAGAGCTCGTAGCTTACCTCTCTCATCCCAAATTCAATTTGTTTCTCCTCGCTCGTCTTCGCGCCTGTTGCAAACGAAACATTGAGTGAGTGCAGGGCGGGATCGCCATAGCCATTCGGCCACCAGAGCCGCGGATTCTGAACCTTGAGTTGCGCAAACTCCGCGGGCTCCAGCCGAACCACTGTCTCCCCGGGAGCCAGATGCACGTGCTTCGCTACCTTTACATCGTCGAAAGCGGCGGTCAGCTCGCCGTCCGTCGCTGCGCTGCCAGCGTTGGTCAGCGGCACTTCAATCTCCACGTCGGCCTCGCTGCGGTCGGGCTTGGGCAACGTCGTTATCACGTTCAGGTCGCCGATCTCCACCGACCCACTCGCCGTCAGCGTCACATCCTGCCAGATGCCCGTATCGCGGTCGCGAATCCCAGGAATCCAATCCCACCCCTCGGCCGCGGCAAACGTTGGTCCGTCCAGCAGTTCCATTCCGCCGTTTTCTCCAGGGCCTCCTTTCAGCGACTGCTCGTTCGGAATCCCCGGATGCGGCGGGGGAGACACCCGCACGGCCAGCGCATTCTCGCCGCCTTCCGCGACGTCTGTTACGTCGAATGTTCCGCGCAAAAACGCGCCCGTAAATCCTCCGAGATTCTTGCCGTTCATCCAGACTTCAGCGGCGTAATTCACGCCTTCAAACGTGAGCGTGAGCCTGCGCCCGCGCGTCGCGGCCGGCGTTTTGAACTCCACGCGGAACCAATAGTCCCGGTGAGCCAGGCTCTCGGGAATAGCAAGATTGTTCAGCCCGTAGTCAGGATCTGGATAAATGCCGCGATCGATCATCGTCGTCAGCACAGTGCCCGGCACTGTCGCCACCAGCCAGTCCTTGTCGGCAAAGCCCGCCTTGGAAATCTCTTCGCCGGTTGCTTTCACTTCCGGCGCGGCCGCCAGCCTCCAACCGCCCGCGAGCTTCCACGGGTTGTCGCCCTTCAACGCACAATGCAAGTCTGCCGCGCTCAACTCTTTCGCCACGGGCTTCTGTATCCCGCCCTTTCTATGCGGCAAGGTGGATGGATCCTGCGGCGCGCTGTATCCGGCTTGAGAGCGAGTCTGCACCGGCCAGTGTTGCGAACCGTCTTCATACGTGGGTTCGCTGAAGTCCGGCGGCGCATCGGCCATCGCCTTCACTTGCTCGGCCGTCAACGCCGCTCTAAAGATCTTGAGCCCCGCGATCTTGCCGCCGAAATGCGCGTCTGCGACATTTGCCAACGGCGACGGCGCCATCTCCAGAACCGCCGCCACGCTGCCTTGCGCAAGCGTGCTCGTCGCCACCTCACGGCCATCGGCATAGAGAACCACATGTTCGCCATCGCTGGCCGCAACAGCAAAGTGCCACTTTCCCGAATCCAGCGCCTGATCGCCGGCCACAAATCCCGCCGAGCTTTGTGCCCGCCCCAGCCACAAGCCCAGCCGGTTGTCCTTCATTCCGATGAATCGTGCATCCTCAGCGGCGGGATCGCCCACTCCGGCAAGCAGAGTTGTCCCTTGCTGCGGCTCCGGCAACTCGAACCAGAAGGCAAGCGTCCATGAAGCACGCCCCGCCAAAACCGGGTCTTGAATTGCAGGCTGGCCTGATCCCTGGCCATCCATTGCCACAGCCCAAACGCCATCAAGCGAAGTCGACGGAGACAGCGTCTTGTTCAGGCCGGAACCACCGGCCAGAAAAACCGCATTGAACGGACCGTAAGCTGCGGCAGGCGGCACTGCTGCTTGCGCATGCATTTCCGCAGGCGCGACAGCAAACAAGGCAATCAAAAATCCGAAGGCTCCGCGAGCAAAAAGCCGAAAGTCGGCTTCTGGCATGAATGAGGACTGTTTTGACATGGCAAACCATCCTACAAAACCTGCGAATCAAAGTGCAAAGGCCACGGCTTAAATGTTTCACTAATGTCCTGGGAACCGGCGTCGACGACCGTGCAGAACAGAACTCATCGAGGGAGGGCGAGGAGCCCCTCGCGGCAACCGTCGTACACTGGATACATCTGGCTTTCCCATGAAGAAACTTGCCATCGGTCTTTATCTTCTTGTCACCGCCGCCTTGCTCGCCTGGGCCTACAATCAGGCCATTTACGTCGCTCCCAATGACGCTGCGCAAGGCGAGATGTTCCGCATCATCTACTACCACGTCCCCTCGTTTGCTGTTTGCTTTGTCTTTTTTGCACTTAGTCTTATCGGCTCCATCGCATTCCTGGCATTTCGGCACAACAATCCGGGCCGCGCACAGGTCGCGGATGCCCTTGCAGTGGCCGGGGCCGAGGCGGGCGTGGTCTTTTGCTCAGTCGGCCTGGTCACCGGCCCACTCTGGGGACGCCGCGCATGGGGCATGTGGTGGACGTGGGACGCGCGCCTCACCACCACGCTGGTCCTCTGGCTTATCTACGTCAGCTACCTGCTGCTGCGTCGCTTCGCAGCAGGGCCGCAGATGCAAACCCTCGCCGCCGTGCTGGGAATCTTCGGCGCCCTTGATGTGCCTATCGTCTATATGGCCAACCGCTGGTGGAGAACTCAGCATCCCGCCCCTGTATTCGGCGGTGGGCAGGATTCGGGCATGGATCCCACGATGGTCGGCGCGCTCCTCTGGAATATGCTCGCCTGGCTGCTGTGGGGCGTGCTCATCCTGGCTTTCCGCTATCGCGTTGAGCGGCGCCAGCAGAAAATCGCCGCGGAAGAAGCCGAGGAGGCGTTGAATTCCTGATGGTGGCCCGGCCATTTTGGGAAAAACGAGGATCCCGATGAAAAAACTTGGTACCGTCCTAATCATTGCCGTCCCCGTTGTTCTTTTCGGCTGGGCCGGTTACCTCGTCTTCTTCGCGCCCTCGGAGCCCCCGTTCGACTGGCGGCTTCATATGTCCCAGGCAGACCACGATACGATCGTGGCCACGCTCAATCACCTCTATACGCGGGCCGCCTACACCGTCACTTGGGCCATCCAGCTCGGCTACGCAGCATGGCTCATCGTCAAGTGGCAGTCTCAGCAACGAAAATTGACCGAAAATCGACGCGCGAACTGACGCCGTAGCCTCCACGCGAGATCAGCTTGTCACAGTCCGTCGTGCTCCCCATCACGGATCGTTGTGAAATTCCAGTCGTGCCCGCACCGACATGCCTTTCGTTACTCTCCAAAAGGTCACGCTCTCTACCACTTCCGCGCATCCGGCCAACTTTTCGTGGTATTTAAAGATTCCTCTCATACCGTCGATGATCGAGTGGTAGATCGGCTGCACAACGGCTTTTCGGCCTCGGTTTGAGCCTTGGACTCTCGCGTTGCGGCGTCTCTTCTTCGCTATGAAGCGAGCGCGCCAAACGAGCTTTCGCCTACCGAGCATCCGGATCCGCCGAGCGCCGAATGGGGACCTAAATTATGCATGACTTCTTGATTGCTCTTGCCTTTATCGGTATGGTCATTGCTCCCGCCATCGTGGCCGCCAACTGTTCAACCGAAGTCACCGACGAATCCAAGTCAAAATAATTCTCGCAGCACTTGCTCCGAAGGTTTTTTACCCCCGATCTGCGTTGTTACGACCTTTGCCGTTTCTGCTTTCTTAAAGATTCTCCCGGATCTGCGTTGTTATATTCTGTCGGCCTCTTTTTGCCGCAAACATCCCACGGCCTTTCCTCTCATCGCTCCTCATCTTCCCGTAAACATTGCCCTTCGCTCTCCCAGCCGGTAGACTGAGGGTTCGAGGGCCGTTCATGTTAGTCGTCATGAAAGCGCAGGCTACGCCGGAAGAGATCCAGGCAGTCTGCGACCATATCGTGCAGTTGGGCTTTCGTCCGCATCCCCTTCCTGGAGCCCAGCGCACCGCCATCGGCATCACCGGCAATCAGGGCGAAGTCAATCGCGGCAACTTGGAGTCTCTCTCCGGCGTTGCGGAAGTCATTCGCGTCTCCAAAGCCTACAAGCTCGCCAGCCGCGACGTGAAGGAAGAAGACACCATCGTCCGTTTTCCTGGATCGAGCGCCACCATCGGCGGCCGCGATCTGGCCGTTATCGCCGGTCCCTGCTCCATCGAAAGTCGTGATCAGGCCTTTGCTATCGCCGCCGACATCGCCGCATCCGGAGCGCAGTTCTTCCGTGGCGGCGCTTACAAGCCACGCACTTCTCCCTATGCTTTTCAGGGCCTCGGCCTCGATGCCTTGAAAATCATGGCCGAAGTCCGCGAAAAATTCGGGCTGCGCATCGTTACCGAGGCGCTCGATTCTGAAACTCTCGACCTCGTCGCCGAGTGGGCCGACGTCGTTCAGATCGGCGCGCGCAACATGCAGAACTTCTCGCTCCTCAAGAAGGCCGGAAAACTACGCAAGCCGGTGCTCATCAAGCGCGGCATGAGCGCCACCCTCGAAGAGTTTTTGATGGCGGCCGAGTACGTCATGAGCGAGGGCAATTATCAAGTCATCCTCTGCGAGCGCGGCGTGCGTACGTTTACTGACCACACGCGCAACACGCTCGACCTGAGCATCATCCCTGCACTGCATCATGTCAGTCACCTGCCCATCCTCGTCGATCCCAGCCACGGAACCGGTCGCCGCGACAGCGTCCTGCCCATGGCCAGAGCCGCCGTGGCCGCGGGCGCCGACGGCGTCATGGTCGAGGTGCACAACCATCCTGAAGTCGCGCTCTCCGATGGGCCCCAATCTGTCTATCCCGAACAGTTCGCAATCATGATGAGCGAGATCGAAAAAATCGCCGCAGTCGTCGGCCGCCATCTCAAGCGAGGCGTCACCGTTTCCGCCGCCGCGAGCAAGTAAGCAGTGGACAGTTGGCACAGATCGAAACTTTTGTTGCCGGCTGCTGGCCTGTTCGCGCTCTGCTTCGCCGGTTGCCGCACCCACGACTTTCCCCAATACCCGCCCAACTATCGCGAATACGTTTACGTTACCAACGGAGGCAGCGACACCGTCACGGTGCTCGACGTGGTCAACGTCCGCGTGGATCGCGAGCTGCCAGTGGGCCACGATCCGGTTGCCGTCGCCGCCAGCCCCACGCGCAACGAAATCTACGTCGTGAACTCGGGCGCCGCGGGAGCCAACGGCTCAGTCTCAGTCATTGACGCGGAACACAACGCGGTTGTCGCCACGATTCCCGTGCACCATCAGCCTGTGTCCATCGATTTAAAGACCGATGGGACGCTCGCCTACGTCGCCAACACCGGGTCGAATTTGATTTCAATCCTCGATCTCGGGGCTCGCCGCGAACTCGCTCAAATCCCCGCCGGCGACCAGCCTGTTGCTGCTCGCCTCGCGCCTGACGGCAAAACTCTCGTTGTGGCCGACCAGGCCGGAAACTCAGTGACCATCATCGATGCATCAACCAACCAGCCGCGCGCCACATTCACGGGCTGCCCCGGCGCGTCAGAGGTTGTGATTCTGCCCGATTCTTCGAAGGCCTTTATCCCCTGCTCAACCGGTCATCAGGTGATGGTCGTTTCGCTCGCCGAGCCCGATGCCCACCCCGCTCAACCGGACCGGCTTGAAACGCTGATGGACGTCGGCCGCGCACCGGTCGATCTGGCGCTGAAGCCCGATGGTGGCGAGATCTTTGTCTCCAACTCTCTTTCTGACTCCGTCTCGGAGATCTACAACACCACCGACGAAGTGGGCGACACGTACATGATCGGCAACAATCCAGTCCGCGGGATTGTCTCCCGCGACAACTCGCTGCTTTACGTGGCCAACCTTCACTCGCAGGAACTCACCGTCTACTCCATCGACGACGGCAAGCGCATCGGCTCCGTCTCCGTTGGCGACAGCCCTACGGCGATGGCATTTTCAGCCGCTGGGCATTTGCTGTTTGTCGCCGATCAACGCTCTGGCGATGTCGCTGTGGTGCGCACTTCAACGCAATCGCTGTTTACCATGCTTCCGGTCGGCCGCGATCCCAACGCCATCGTCGACAAAGCCTTCAACGCGCAGTAACGCCGCTGCAAATCCCCGGATCGCGCAGCCGTTACGGCGTCGCGTTCGCGCCTGCGGCAGCAGCGTCCACGGCGGCACTCAACTCCGGTCCTACCAAAACTCCGTCATCGAGTGAGGCCGCCACAAGCCGTTCGCCCGCCGCGCGAATCAATACGATCTGATAGCCGGTCTGCCACCAATTCCATGTCATCGTCTTCGGATCAATCGCGTACACTTGGTCGCTGGACCGTGAGCTGATCAGGATTCTCTTCGACTCCGCGTCGTAACTCAGATCGTCCACGTCGCGGAAGGGCAAGCGATGAACCCACATCCACGATTTGCCCAGGTCGCGGCTCAGGTAAACTCCCTCGCGCGCGCCCAGCCATAGCGTGCCATCAGGCGAAAAAGCCACTCGATGAATGCGCGTCAGCATCGTCGGCAATCCCATCGGCCACCAGCTTTTTCCCGCGTCGCGTGAAATCACAACGCCGTCGGCTCGAGCCGCCACCATCGTGTCCTCGTGCACGGTCACTGACAGGTAGTCACCCTCGCCCATCACCGGGCCCCCCTGCCAGCTCGCACCCTGGTCGCTGCTGGTCACGACCCCATAGCCCGTCGCAGCCGCCCACACGTCTCCTGAAACGTCCAGCGCATTCACAGGACTTTGCAGTTCGATTGTCGGAGCCTGCACCTGCTTTTCGATGTTGACCTTCGTGTGCATGTGCGTCTGCGTGATTGTCTTCGTCACCGTGTTCGCGATGGTGTTGCGCGGAACCCAGGTGAAAGCGGTCGCGGCGTCCGACCGATCGGGCGCCGCATCAGAACCATTTCCCGAACCGTTTGTTGCCCCATTCGCTGCCGACGTTACTGAAGGGGTCGGCGCCGCAGCATCGGTTCCCTTGCCCGCAGCCGCCGGATCGCCGGCTGCCTCAAGCGCAAAAATTCCGTGGCTGGTTCCCGCAACTACGCTCCCATCCTTCGTTTCGGCAAGCGCGAACACATCGCGTCCGTCGAGACCCGAGCCTAGCTGCTCCCAGTGCGCGCCTCCGTCGCTCGAGCGAAACACGCCGCCATATTTCTTGTCGTTCACCACGCCCGCGTAGAGCACCTCGGGGTTCTCGCGGTCCACGAGAACCGCTGCGACTTTGCGCTCCGAGATTCCCTTGTTCGACGATGCAAACGTCGCGCCCCCATCGTCACTCGCGAGCACGCCGCCGCGATCTGTCGCCAGCAGTATGCGATTCGAATCGCCAGGATCGACGTAAACCGCGTTCACCACCACATCGGAGTCCGTCATGCGCTTGAAGGTTTTGCCCGCGTTGACGGTCTTATAAAGGCCCTCGGTGGTTCCCGCGTAAACCACATCGCGCTTCTCCGGATCCTGCATCAGGCTTCGCGTTCTTCTCGCTTCAGACGGAATGCCCTGGATCTTGTGGAACAGAATTCCCGCGTTTCCGCTCTTGTAGATTCCGCTGCATGCGCTCAGGTAGACAGTGTGCGGGTGCTCCGGGTCGACGATGATCGAAAACACATCCGAGTCGACGATCAGTCCCTGCTTGATGTTGTGCCAGGTCTTGCCGCCGTCGGCCGTCTTCCACGGCAGGTGCCAGGTTCCGGCGTACACCGTGTCTGGATTCTCGGGATCGACCGCCAATGATTCAATCTCATGAATCTCGTGGCTGCCCGGCGGGCTGATCTCCGCCCACGTTGCTCCGCCGTCGCTCGTGCGGAAAACGCCTTCCAATGTTCCGGCATAGAGAGTGCGCGGATCGGAGGGCGCCGGCGCGAGAGCGTGCACCGGCTGGCCTTTGAGCTCGGCCGGCTCGCTCCAGGTGCGGCCGCTGTCACGGCTGATCCACAATCCGCCGTCGGTGGAGTTGTTCCACGTGCCCACGTAAATCGTCGCCGGGTCCGCCGAATCCACCACAATGCTGTCGAGCACGAATCCGTCGTCGCTGCCCAGCTTTGCCAAACGATGCCAGCTTGCGCCTTCATCCGCGGTTTCGTAGAGCCAGCTATTTGTTGTGCCCAGCAACAGATGCTTTGGCTGCCCCGGGAACGACGCAAGAGCGCGCGCATCGCCACCCGCCGGACCCACGACAGTCCATGCGTTTTCCGCCCGCAGGCAGACCGCTCCGAACAACAATGCAATCAGGACAAGAATTTGCGCCCCAACCCCAATTCGGCGCCTATGATTTCGAGCACACTGCAAACGGCTCATTCAGACTTGAAGCTCCCCACTCATCTCTTTCCAGAATAGACAATTTCGGCCCTGAAAAGCGAAGAGGCTGGCCGGTTGTTTACCGGTCAGCCTCGATTGGCGGATAAAGCAGCTGGCGCTCTCGCCGAAGCGGAACACACGCCCAGCTCAGCGAGTTGCGTATGCCCCAACGCAGGCCATTTCGGACCCCTTCCCGAGAGCATCAGTTTCGTTGCAGTTGCCCGAGCCTGAGATGCCACTTGCAATCCCAGTGCCGCCGACAATCTTGTAGCTCACCGTAGCGGCGTTACTCGAACTGCTGGTTTTGTGGGCCACTGCTTGGAATTGGAAAAACACCATACTGCCGTTTACCAAGGAGCCCACGATTACGCCCCAGCTTTTGGTTTCGCTGGCGCTGGATATCCCGGTTTGCGAAAAAGTCAGTCCATTGAACGCAACTCCATTGATCGTCCCATCCGTTGTGCAGACGTATGTCCAGATTGATTGTGTTGCAGAGAATGGGTAAGTGACCCTGTCCGGATTGCACTTGATGGTGAAGGTGCCGGGAGCTTGAGCCGGAGGCAGAGCTTGAACCTGGGCTCGTGTCGTCGCGGCAAAGCCGGCGACAAGCACACAGATTGCGAAGATCCTGTGTTTCATAAGTCCATCCTGGGGATTTGGATTTCTTGGGGGCCTGGATTTTCGGGGGAACACAGAATACTACTGAATGGGTCCAAACGAAAAGGCTGACCGGTTCGTGCACCGGTCAGCCTCAAAGACACTAAGCATGAAGTGTTGCTGGTGTGAGTCTCCGCGAGCCATTCCTGTGGAGGAAAGGCTCGCGGATTCCTGTTACGAAGCGCAGGCCGCTTTGGCTATTGCGCAGCCTTCTTCGAATGGCGCTCCCCGAGCGGCTTGCGCGTTTCCGGCTTCACTGACGTCTCGACCACTGGCGTCGTCCCAGGCACATCGGTAGCAAACGTCGCTCCCGCGGGTACCAGGTAGTCCTCCGCCGTTTGTCCTGCGGTTGTGCCCGTGGCCACGCTGATGCGCGAAGCATCGATTCCTTGCTCCGTCACCAGGTAGTCCTTGGCGTTTACGGCGCGCTGGGCGGCGAAGTCTTCAACCTTGAAGTGCCGATGCGTCGCTCCGTACTTTTCCTGTTTCGCGGTCTTCGCGGCTTCGTCCGCCGACGCTTCGCCCACAACCACTGCATTGGCGTCAGCCTGCTGCTTCAGATCCAGAGCTACCTGATCCAGGCATGCCTTGGCTTCGTTGTCCACGCGCGTCGGCCGTCTCGGATCGCCGGCAAAGCTGATCGAGCACAGTGCCTGCGTCTTCGGTGCCGGAGGCGGCGGAGGCGGAGCCAGAATGGTGATCGTGGTGTTCGCTGACGCCGTCTGGTTCTTGTCGTCTGTGACGCCGCACGTGATGCCTACGGCTCCGGTCGGTGCGCCTGCGGACGAGTATGCGGCCGTCGTCCCGGTGCCCGTCACCGTGCCCGCCGTCGCCGTGTAGTTATAGGTCAGGGGACGATTCTGCGGGCTCACGCCGACTGCCGTAACCGTCGCCGAGTCGCCCGGCTTGATGGTGGTCGGGCTGGCTGAGCAGCTTACCGTCGGCGGTTCAAATTGCTTCACCGCGTAATCGGCGGAGCATGACGCGGTCTGGCCAGGTTTCAGCCCTTCCTTGCCCTTTTTGCCTTCCTTCACTTCAGCTTTCGCGGTGTACGAACCGGGAGCCAGTGAAGCCGTATTCACACTGGCTGAAGTGCCACTTCCGGTTACGCCGTCCCCGCTCCAGCTGTAGAGGACGTTGTTCTTCTTGTTTGTGTCCACCGACCCAGCCGTAGCCGTAACCGTCAGAGGATCGCCCGGGTAAACGGTTGGTGCGCTGGCGTTGCACGATAACGTGATCGGCGGAGCCTTCTTGCACCCCATGGGCAAAAGGGCAAAAACCGCCACGGCGAGAACCGGCAAAACAGACTTCAAGGCTCGTGAGTACATGTTTTTACGCTCCACACTTTCTTTGCTGCATCGTTGTTGAGAAAACGTTTCGAAAACGGAATTCTGTCCTCTGACCATCGGGGCTCATTCTGCATTCAGAGTCTTAAGCAGACTCCGGGGTTCGCGCTGTATCTTCTCTTGTAGAAGCGAAATCGCGTAAATCAGTTGCTCGGGACGCGGTGGGCATCCGGGTACATACACATCCACTGGAACCACCTGATTCACTCCCTGAAGCAGCGCGTAGTTGTTGAATACACCACCCGAAGTGGCGCACGCGCCCATCGAGATAACCCACTTAGGCTCAGGCATTTGGTCGTAAAGGCGCCGCAGAACCGGAGCCATCTTTTGCGAAACGCGCCCCGCCACAATCATCAGGTCCGATTGCCTTGGCGAGGGCCGGAAAACCTCGGCCCCGAAGCGCGCGATATCGAACCGCGCCGCGCCCATCGACATCATCTCAATGGCGCAGCAGGCCAGTCCAAACGTCATGGGCCACACAGAGTTCTTGCGCACCCAATTCACGGCAAAGTCCAACGAGGTGAGAAAGACCCCCTCCGGCTCTTCGTAGCCGTAGTTGACCTCTTTTACCTTAATGCGATTTTTCGCGCTGCTCTCAAGGTTGCCGAAGAGATAGCGGTCGCGCTCTATGGTAGCCGCCATAGTTCTACTATAACTCCGCTCCCCAAGCAGGAATGGTCAGAATTGATCAGGTAACCACTTTTGAATGAGCCCTGAAGTCCCGCTAAGTTCCGGCGTTTTTTTCGCGCACCCGCCATTCGATCCCTTGGACCGGGCGCGTGAAAAAGCAAGGAGGAATTCGCCTCAACTTGCGTTATTTCGCCGTCTTTACGAAAATGATACGAAAGTTCAATGTGACCTTCGCTATGATTCTGGTCGGCACCTCTTTTCGGTTGTCGTCTGCTTGAATCCTGCACTGTCGGTTAGGCCCTCCATAGCCTGTCGTTCAGCACTAAAAGTCCTTCTCTAAGCCTCGCGCTCGAGAATTCGAAACGGAAGATCTCATGTCCTGTCGCTCTTTGAAGCTGCTGTTCCTCTTCCTGCTTCCGGGCCATCTCGCGATGGCTGTTGCCCCGGCAATCTCCAACCCAACGGCACAGGCCCCAGCCACGCAGGCGCAGATCGCCGCCCTTCAGCAAGCCGTCCAAAGCGCTCAATCCGCCGGGGATAACGCCTGGATGCTCACCTCGGCCGCCCTCGTGCTGCTGATGACCGGCCCCGGGCTGGCGCTGTTCTACGGCGGCCTGGTGCGCAGGAAAAACATTCTCAGCACCATGATGCAAAGTTTCGCCATGATGGGCCTGGTGACGGTCCTCTGGGCCTTTGTCGGCTATTCTCTGGCTTTCGGCCACGGCAACCTGTTTGTTGGAGGCTTCGAGCACGCCTTTCTGCGCGGCGTTTCGCTTAGCCCCAACCCAGACTATGCAGCCACCATTCCCGAACAGACCTACATGATTTACCAGCTCATGTTTGCCATCATCACGCCGGCTCTGATCACCGGCGCATTTGCTGAACGCATGAAGTTCAGCTCCATGGCCCTGTTTCTCTCGCTCTGGTCGCTCCTCGTCTACTGCCCGATGGCCCACATGGTCTGGGGCGTCGGCGGCCTGCTCAACGCCACCGGCGGCCGCATTCCCTCGCTCGACTTCGCCGGCGGAACGGTTGTGCACATCACCAGCGGCGTCTCGGCATTGGTTTGCGCGCTCTATCTGGGCAAGCGCCTCGGTTATCCGCAAACGGCCATGCCGCCCCACTCTCTCGTGCTCAGCTTCATCGGCGCGTGCCTGCTGTGGGTGGGCTGGTTCGGTTTCAACGCCGGCAGCGCCTTGGGCGCCGGTCCGCTGGCCACGAGCGCCTTCGTCAACACTCACTTCGCCACCGCCACCGCCGCCATCGGCTGGACCATCTTCGAATGGTTTCATAACGGCAAGCCCACGGCGCTGGGCGCAATCTCTGGCGCGGTCGCCGGCCTGGTCGCCATCACGCCCGCTTCGGGCTTCGTCCAGCCCATGTCCGCGCTTTTCATCGGCCTTGCAGCCGGCTTCTTCTGCTCCCTCATGGTCTTCCAGGTCAAGTCTCGCTTCGGCTACGACGATTCGCTCGACGCATTTGGTGTTCATGGCGCCGGCGGTACTCTCGGTGCCATTCTCACAGGTTTCTTTGCTGCGAGCGTCATCAATCCCATCTACGGCGCCGGCGTGCCGACGGGTGCCATCGACGGCCACTGGAGCCAGGTTCTGAATCAACTTGCTGGCGTGGGCGTGGCCTGGGGAATCTCCATTGTCGGCACTCTGGTTCTGCTCTTTGTGGTAGACAAGCTCCTCGGCTTGCGCGTCACTCCCGAGCACGAGATGGCCGGGCTCGATCTTTCCCAGCACGGCGAAGAAGGGTACGATTTCAATACCTGATGAGTTCTTTGACTGGCGCTCCCGTCAGTTCTCAAGGCAATTTTCTTCAGGCGTGGGCGGCCAATAAGCCGCCTTGCCTGTTACGCTATCGAACGAGGCATTTTTTGTATGCTCAAGATTGAAGCTGTTCTGCAACCCTCAAAGCTCGATGCCGTGAAAGATGCGCTGCTTGAAGCGGGCATCGAAGGCATGACCATTCTCGAAGCCCGCGGCCACGGCCGCCAGAAGGGCCACACCGAGTTCTATCGCGGCCGCGAATATACCGTCGATCTACTGCCCAAGGTCAAGATCGAAATGGTGATTCACGACGACTTGAAGGAAAAAGCGATTCAGGCAATTATCGGCGCCGCCCGAACCGGCCGAATCGGCGACGGCAAAATCTTCGTCAGCCGGCTCGACGAAGCCATCCGCATCCGCAACGATGAGCGCGGCGAAAACGCGCTATAGCGGTACAGATGTCATCCTGAGCGGAGATCGTTCGCCGCGGCGAACGATCGGAGTCGAAGGATCTGCGGTTGCCTTTTCGTTCGCGACTTGCCGCGAAGTTGGCAACTTCGAAACCCGGGAACCTGCAATAGACCCTGAATGCGAAATTGATGATCTCTCGTTTCCAATTCCTTCTTGCCTTCTCACTAGTCGCCTCCTGCCTGGCCGCGCAGGACTCTCGCACCGTCATCGAACCGCTATTCCCGCAGCTTTGTACCACTCTAGACGCGCAGCTTTCTACGGATGGCCATTCGCTCGCTGCTGCCGACGAGCAGAAGCTCGACACCGCGCGGCTTCAACGAGCAATAGATAAGTGCGGCCGCGGACGTGCAGTGATGCTCCGCGTTGACGAGACCAGCAATGCATTCCTCACTGGGCCGCTGGTTTTGAAACCCGATGTCACTCTCATTATTGGCCGCGGCGTCACGCTCTTCGCTTCGCGCGATCCGGCCGTCTTCGCCGTTTCACCCGGCAGTTGCGGCATCGTCAGCCATTCGCCCGGACTCCGTGGCTGCAAGCCGCTGATCTCCGTCGACCACGCGCCCAACTCTGGCGTCATGGGCGACGGCGTCATCGATGGCCGCGGTGGAGAAAAGATGCTCGGCTCCCAGTATTCCTGGTGGGATCTGGCCGAACAGGCGCGCGCAGGCGGCGGGCAGCAGGTTCCGCGCCTCATTGTTGCCACGGACTCTGACAACTTCACGCTCTACCGCATCACTCTAAAAAACTCGCCCAACTTCCACGTCGTTTACAACCACGGCGACGGTTTCACTGTTTGGGGCTTGAAGATCGACACGCCGCAGCGCCTCGCCCGCAACACAGATGGCGTCGATCCCGGCGACGGCGCTAAAAACGTCACCATCACCCACAGCTACATCCGCGCCGGCGACGACAACGTTGCCATCAAGGGCGGCCCGGGTGGCGCGACCAACATGACCATCAGCCACGATCACTTCTACTGGGGTCATGGCATGTCCATCGGCAGCGAGACCAACGGCGGCGTCAGCAAAATCCGCGTCTTCGATCTCTCGCTCGACGGCCCCGACAACGGCATCCGCATCAAGTCCAACGGCTCGCGCGGCGGCCTTACTCAGGACGTGGTCTACGACGACGTTTGCATCCGCAACTCGCCGAATCCCATCACGCTGGACACGGCGTACTCAGCCAATGGCCCGCTTCAGGGCGATTCGCCGCCTACCATGCGCGATATCACGCTGCACAATGTCCGCGTCTCAGGCGGAGGGAAGATCACCTTCAACGCCTACGACCACGCGCATCGCATCGCGGCCACACTCGACGGCGTGCAGCTTACCGACGATGCAAAATACACCTACGAAGTGAACCACGCGGACCTGACTCTTGGGCCGGAACCGACAAATCTGGACTTGCCGGCGGGAGACGACTCAACCATCAGCGGCAAGCCCGCCGAAGGCAATCCACCCTCCTGCGCCGAGAAGTTCGTGCCCTTCCCGCAATAGCGGCGGGTGCGACCCTCACCGCCCCGTTCCTTCGTTCAACGGCATGCGCACCACAATCTTGTTCCCCGCCCGCACTACCATCCGCGAGAACGACTCGTCGCTCACATTGCTGAGCGAAATGTAGCCTCCGTTGAGCGCGGTCACATCGCCGTGCATCTTTGCGTTCGCATCGGCCGGCACGTTGAAACTCACGCGCACATCGGGCCGCCCGTCGCCATCCAGATCGATTTCGTCATTCACTTGCGCAGGCAGCGCGTCCGCCGGCTCGAACACAATCTGCACGAATGGGCCAGTGCGCTCGAGCATGCGCGGTTTTACCGGCTGGTAAACCTCAATCCGGTAACCGTTCCGCTGGATCGTCCGCGCAATCGTGCCGCCTGAGTAGGTTGCGTCGATATGCAGTCCGGCGTGCGCCACCACGTTGCTGAATCCCCCAATGAGGACAAACGGAACACAGACGGCGATGAGCAGCGTGAGGCCCGCGCCTGTGTAGGCCAGAATCGAAAGAATACGCGCGCGCATGCGATCCTCCTTCACTTTCCCGGCAGCCAATGAATCATGGTGGCGACGGAATTTGCCAGAACGCTGCCGCCGAACATCGTGGCCATTGCCCAGGCACCATACAGAAACAGTAGGCGGGCACGTTCCGGTTTCACCGCGACCGGCGTCCCCTTCAGGTGCCACATCGCCGCGTCCTTCTTGCATACGTCCACGCATGCCCCGCACTTCATGCAGTTCAGCAGCGTCTTTCCCTCGGCTATCGAATCCTTTGAAAGCGCAACCGTCGGGCAACTGGTCTGGCACAGCGTGCAATCCGCACATTTTGTGCGATCGAACCGGATCTCGAACAGGTTGATCTTGTTAAACAGCGATTGAAATGCGCCGAAGGGGCAGAAAAATCCGCACTGTGTACGCTTCTTAGTCAAGTACGGCAGCACCACCACCAGTCCAAGAAACAGCGCGACGAAAACCCCCATCTGGATGGCCGTCTCCACGTTGCGCACCGCGGGGAATTCCGTAACAGCTTTGAATGGGCACAGCCACATGCAGTAGACAGGCTCAAAGATCGCCGCCGATAGCAGCACCACAAAAACCAGAATGGCCCACGGAATGAGCCGCAGGATGGGAGAGTACTTCGCAACAAACTTGTGCAGCCTGCGCCGTTTTCCGAACGCGGCAAAGCCCTCCTCGATCCCGCCGAAGAAGCAGGCGTAGCTGCACCACGCCTTTCCCAGCACCAGCGTCAACGCGAACCACAAGCCGATCATGACGGCGATCGAATGCGGATTGCTCGCTGTGGGCAGAATCGACCCCGGAAAAATAATCGTCCGCGCGAACGCTGCCGGCAAAATCAGCGACGGCGTCACCATGAAGCAGAACGGCGTATCGCCCGATACCATCCGGCTGACCGGAATGCTCATCGTGCCGCGCTCGGCGATCAATGCAGCGATAAAGCCGAACGGAAACAGAAAACCCAGCGCGACAAAAAAGATCCGTCGCCAGCGATAGGTCTCGCCCGTCCGCATCATCAGGAAGAAAAGCCCGGTCATGAAAACGATGACCGCCAGCGCGCCAATATGCTCATCTCGGCCCGCCTTCTGGAACGCGGGCGTGAACATCAGCAGCGACCACAGCGCCATCGGTAGGGTAAGCAAAATCGACCGGCCCACGCCGCGAAAGGCCTTCGGCCGTGCGACTGAAATGGTGTGACTAGCCATACATCGTCCTCTCGATCAGGATGGAAATTCCGGAAAATCCGTACCAGCAAGCCAGCATCACAGCCACCATACGGGCCACGGTCACCACCGCCGGCGTGCGCTGCACGAAGCCCATCGAAAGAAACGGCAGAAACCAAATTGCTGTCCCAGCGAAGAAGCATACGAAGAAAAGCAGCGCCGCCCAAAGATGCTCAAGCTGCGCCGCGCGCAACCCGGCCACAAGAAACGGCGGGCAAAGATTGATTCCCGTTAAAAATCCCAGCGCCAGCGCACCCGACCGCATGGGTCGAGGCGTCTCGCCGATCCGCACCAGCTCGCTTGTCGCCTTCGCGGCCGCGCATTTGCGGTGCGGCCAGCCCACCGCGTAAACCACCAGTCCGGCCGCCAGCAGCAATTGAATTCCGCCCACCAACCACGTCCGCCCGATCCATGCGCGCGGGATTTGCGACCCCACCATCCACACTGCCGCCGCAAACACCATGTACCCGGCCAGCCGCGCCGCAAGAAACAAAAATAGCTGCCGGCTGTGCAGCCGAACTCCCCGCGGCTGAACCATCATCCACGGCACCACCACCGGCCCGCAGGTTGCCAGGCAAACCGGCCCCGTCGCCAGTCCGAGCACAAGCGCCTCCCCGGCGCTGGCCGAAAGAGAGAGTGCCGCCATCATGCCCGAAGTCTAGGTCTGTGTGCGAGATTCCCTTCGTGACAGTGGTCACGACTCGACGTGTCATGAATCGCCCGTCAACATTCGCCCATCGGAGCGGCCCGGCGCGCAGTTCCCTCAGCCCCGTAGCCCCGAAGTCCTGCAGTCCCGAAGGCCCGCCTTCCACCAAATCTCCCACTTCCGGCATTTATCGCTTATTCTTGTAACAATTCCTTCTTGCTTCGGCAGGCCACGCAAAACAATTTCTTATGAACTCAGTCGTTTTAGCGGTCGACGATCTTCGGGAGCAGTATCTCAAGGAGATGGCGCTTGTCCGCCAGACCTGCGAGCGCACCGGTGACGGCACGGCCGCCATCCGCCGTCGATCGGCCGTCGTCGATCGTATCCTCATTGAAATGTGGCGTCGCGCTTTCGCCGGCCTTCCTCAGCAAAACACCGCTCTGCTGGCCCTGGGCGGTTACGGACGCAAAGATCTCTTCCCTTACTCCGACATCGATGTCCTCTTCGCCTTCGCCGACGACAAAACGGAAGAGCAGTCTCGCGAAGCCGTCCGCGCCATCATTCAGGGCATGTGGGACATCGGTCTGCGCGCCAGCCCCAACTCCCGCACCGTCAAGGAATCCGGCCGCTTCGATCCCGACAATCTCGAATTCACGCTCGCCACTCTCGATCGCCGTTTCCTCGCCGGCCAGTTTCCTCTTTACCAGCAGCTCCACCAGGTCACCTTTCCCGGCCTCGTCCTCAGCGAGTGGAACTCTATCGCGCAAAAGCTCGGCGAAATCGCCCGCGCCCGCCACGCCAAATTCGGCAACACCATCTTCCATCTCGAGCCCAACCTGAAAGATTGTCCCGGCGGCCTGCGCGACTATTCCCTCGCCGTCTGGTTCGCCATCCTCTTCCATCTCAAAGCCACCAAAGAATGGCCTCGCCAGCGCGGCGGCGTCTTTCAAAGCGCGCGCGGAGACGCCGAAGCCGCCTTCGACTTCCTCGCCGCGGCCCGATGTTTCCTCCACTTCCGCCACGGCCGCGACGACAACACGCTCGACTGGCAGTCGCAGGACGAAGCCGCTGCCCGCTCCATCGGCCTTGAAACCCGCGGTACCGCCGACCCCAGCTACTGGATGCGCACTTACTACCGGCACGCCCGCGTCATCTATCGCCGCGCCGCCCTTCTCATGGAGCACCTGCCCGCCCCGGTCAGCTTTTACCGCCAGTTCCGGCGCCGCCGCTCGCCTATCGCAGGCACCGACTTCCTCCTCGACCAGGGCCGCATCGACATTCAGCCCGGCGCGCAATTTAATGACACTGCCGCCATCCTGCGCATCTTCTCGCTCATGGCCACGCACGGCTACACGCTCTCCCAGGCCGCTGAAGACCGCATCACCGACGCGCTTCCCGTCCTCGCCATCTCCATCCCTGAAGGCCCCTATCTCTGGAACGCTCTGCGCGAAGTCCTTCTCGGCCCCCACGCCGCCCATGCCCTCCGCACCATGCACGCGCTCGGCGTTCTCGAAATGCTCATCCCCGAGTTCCACGGCATCGATGCGCTCGTCATCCGCGACAGCTATCACCGCTACACCGTCGACGAGCACACCTTCCTCGTCATCGACAACGTCCACGCCCTGCGCACGCCCGCCAACGAGCACGAGCAGCGCCTCGCGCAGCTACTCCCCGAAATCGATCGCATGGACCTGTTCTTCCTCGCCCTGCTCCTGCACGACACCGGCAAGGGCCGCCGCGCCGGCGAGCACGCGCAGCAAAGCGTCGAACTGGCCGACAGCTTTCTCGCCCGCCTCGACTTCGATGCCGAGGAGCGCGATGCGGTTCTCAAGCTCATCCGCCTGCATCTCGATATGTCGGCGGCCATGCGCCGCGACATCTTCGATCTCGATAACGTCCGCGGCTTCGCCGACAAAATCGGCAACCCGCAGCTTCTCAAGATGCTCACCCTCATGACGTTTGCCGACATCAAGGCCGTCAACCCTGACGCGCTCACTCCATGGAAGGCCGAGAACCTTTGGCAGTTCTACATGTCCACGTCAAACTTCATGGACCGCTCGGTCGACGAGGCTCGCTATCACGCCGCCATCGATCCCACCCTGCTTAACCGCATCCGCTCCATGGTTCCCGCCGCGCAGCACGACGCGCTCAAGCAGTTTCTTGAAGGCCTTCCGCAGCGCTATCTGCAAACCCGCCTGCCCGAGCAGATTCGCAATCACTTCCTCATGGCGCTCGATCTCGGCAAAGACAATGTTCAGCTCGATCTGCGCCCCAGCCGCCAGCTCTATGACCTCACC
Organism: Occallatibacter sp.; assembly: GCA_049518955.1. Classification (GTDB taxonomy): domain Bacteria; phylum Acidobacteriota; class Terriglobia; order Terriglobales; family Acidobacteriaceae; genus Telmatobacter. The sequence goes on along the minus strand of JBEKRG010000001.1, from coordinate 41,471 downwards.
GTCATCACCCGCGATCGCACCCGCCTTTTTGCCGATATGGCTGGCGTCCTCGCCGCATGGGGCATGAACATCGTCCGCGCCGGCGCCTACTCCAACGATGCCGGCGTCATTGTCGATAGCTTTCAGTTCACCGATCTCTTCCGCACCCTCGAGCTCAACCCCACCGAGAAGGACCGCTTCCTCGCGAATGTCCACGACGTCGTGGCGCAAAAAGCTTCCGTCGAGCAGCTTCTCAAGGCGCGCCACCATCTCAACCGCTCCGGCAACTACAAGCTTGACGTGGCCACCAAGCTCGAGTTCGACTCCGAATCCTCGTCGCATTCAACGCTGTTGCAAGTCGTCGCGCAGGATATGCCCGGCCTTCTTCGCCAGATCGCACTCACCTTCGGCGCGCACCAGTGCAACATCAAGGTCGCGCTCATTGATACCGAAGGCGAAACCGCCATCGACGTCTTCTACCTCACCAGCGGCGAAGAAAAGCTCTCGCCCGATGCCCAGCAATCCCTCGCCAAAGACCTCACCGCTGCCCTCGACACCATGCGCTCCCCGGCCTAGCTCGCCGGTGAATCAAGCCGCGGTTTCAAACTGCCCCCAATCGGAGAGCTAGAGTGCCGAAACTCAGCGCCGGAATTCTGCTTTATCGGAAGAACAACGGGCGACTGGAAGTCTTTCTTGTCCACCCTGGCGGTCCTTTCTGGAAGAACAAGGACCTCGGTGTCTGGTCCATCCCCAAGGGGGAATACGAAGTCGGCGAAGATCCTCTTGCCGCCGCGCGGCGAGAATTCGAAGAGGAGACCGGACACCCGCTCCCGGACGGGGAGTTGGTTTCTCTCTCGGAGATCAAGCAACCAGGCGGCAAGATCGTTTCGGCGTGGGCTATTGAGGGAAATTGCTCCGTCAACATCCGCAGCAACCTCTTTTCGCTGGAGTGGCCGCCAAAATCGGGCAAGCATGTCGACTTCCCGGAAGCAGACCGAGCCGGCTGGTTCGAGCTAGCGGAAGCGCGCGCAAAGCTCCTCCCCGGCCAGCACGGATTCCTTGACCAATTGGTCCTGCTCGATGGCGAACCCAAAAAATGAGCCGCCAGCGGAGTCCACACTCGCCCGCAGCCCGAAGCAGCGCTTGATTGCGCGACCATTCGATTATTTATCGCGAAGAACCGAACCTTTACCCAGCCCAGCCCCCGTGTGAATGCGGAGTCGTTGACGCTTGCGTTCGCACCAAGTTATCGTGAAGTCGAGATGGCGTGCGATCGCTGAAGACGCGGCGATTTGTTGGCGCGAGACCGGCTCGATTCCATCAACAAGTGTCTTGCCATAGCATCTTGATCTGTCGCACAGAGGTGAGTTGTGTCCATTCATCCGTTTCCACGCCGGCGCTTCATGTCGATGATGCTTGCAGCTCCCTTCTGGGGGTCTGCCTGGGGGTCCGCATTGTTGGCCGATGATGATTCTTCTGCGGAAGCCCTGATCACGGAATTCGGCGCGCGTCCTGATGGCGCAACCATCAACACCAGGGCCATCCAGGCGGCGATCGATCATTTGGCATCGCGCCGCGGAGGAACGGTCGTCATCCCGCAGGGCACGTTCGTGAGTGGGGCCTTGTTCTTCAAGCCGCGGGTGAATCTTCACCTGCGGGCGGGAGCGGTGCTGCAGTGCTCGACAGATATGGCCAACTTCCCCGCCCAGCGCACCCGGATTGAAGGCCACTTCGAGGAGAAGTTCAATCCAGCTCTGATCAACGCAACCAGCTGCCATGGCTTTCGGCTCACCGGCGAGGGGACGCTCGATGGAGCGGGCCGGCCAATATGGGACCTTTTCTGGAAACTTCGTCACGCGTCGCCCGCGGGCAGTAACTTCCCGAACGTGGGCGTTCCCCGCGCCCGCCTGGCGCTTATTGAAAGTTCTCGCGACGTGAAGATCGAGGGCATTACTTTCAAGGATTCTCAGTTCTGGAATCTCCATATCTACGACTGCGACGGCGTTTCCGTGAGCAAGGTACGTTTCCTGGTGCCGGACGACTACAAGCAGGCTCCCAGCACGGACGGAATTGACTTGGACAGTTCCCGGAACGTCACGATCGACGGCTGCTTTTTCTCCGTCACGGACGACTGCATCGCGGCCAAGGGTTCCAAGGGACCCCATGCCATGGACGACACGGACAGTCCGCCCGTGGAGCACATCCGCGTCCGCAACTGCGTCTATAAGCGTGGCGGCGGCGTGCTGACGCTTGGATCTGAAGCCACGATCGTTCGCGACGTGGTCGTGGAAAATTGCAGGATCATCGGCAATGTCAGGATCGCGACCTTGAAGCTGCGGCCCGACACGCCGCAGCATTATGAAGACATCACGTTCCGCAACATCACCTCTGAAGCCACGGCCTCCGCGATCCTTTCGGTGCAGCCGTGGTCGCAATATGCCAATCTGCAGGGTGAAGCTCCGCCGCAATCTGTGGTTCGCAACCTGAGCTTCATCGGCATCAAGGGACATTACACGGCCTTCGGCACAATCAGGCCAAACCCTGGTCAAACGGAGATCAGCAACATTTCCTTCAAGGATTTCGACGTCGAGCTGCAGCAGGAAAAGCTCGCGGCCAGCGGCGTCAAAGGTCTCAGGTTCGAGAATGTGATTGTAAACGGGCACCCGCAGTCGGCTTGAGGTTTTTGGATTCGCTTCGCCTCCCGCAAATCTTGGGGTGCTCCATCCTGAAACTCCACGCGCAGCGAGGAGTTTTAGGGCGGGGTAGCACGAACCCATTCGTCAGTGTTGTCATCCTGAGGTCGCCGCGGCGACCGAAGGATCTGCGGTTGCTTTTCTCGCCCTTCACCCACCACAAGAAATGGGTGCCCCAGGATCGGGGTCCCCGCGGACACCGGGGTCCCCGAGAAGCGCAGTTGCTTCTTGGGGTGGGGACAGGTCTTTGTCCGTGGGGTGGAGATCCCGCATCTGAGACCTGGGATAGCACGAATCCACGTCCGCCCTTTTTAAGCTCCCTTAGGGAGCGCGGAAGTGAGCCCTGTGTGGAGTCCGCCACGGCGGACGGGAACCCTGGGAACACCACCCGCCCACAAGAATCTCGAAAACAAAGGTCGGCCCAGCGAGCCAACCTCGCTGGGCCGATCAAAGTTTCAAACCCCGCACGCAAACCATGGCCTCACCAGACGCGACGAAAAGCTCTCGCCCGATGCGCAGCTATCCCTCATCAAAGACTTACCGCCGCCCTCGACTCCACGCGGTCGCCTGTGTAACGGTGGTTATCGCCAATCCGCCTCGAACGCCAGCCCTGCGCCATCCAACGGAGCAGGGGCTCCATACCTCTCGTGAGATTGCACCCCAATCTCTCCTCACAAAGTGAGGTGCCGAGCCCCACCTTTCACAAGATTCTTCACTGCGGTGTGACGACTACTTTTCTGTCAAGCCCTGCGCCCACGTCGCCTCGCCCCAACCCACTGAAAACATTCCGCAAATAATTCCGCGAAGTTTGCCGATTAATTCGCCCTTTTCGCTACCCTTGAAGATGAAAGGGGAATCTTCATGGCATTCAAAACCATTCCCACGATCACTGCCGTCGGCGCGCCACGAAGCTCACCCGCAAAGCGGAAAAATAACTAAATAAAAAATTTGGGATGTTTCGCCTGGTTTTCGCCATATAACTCGTTTAGAATCAGCAAATCGTTTTCGGAATCATCGAGAATACGTGTCCAATTCCATGCAATTTATGCCCCGCAACCTGTTTAGAATCAACGCGCTACCCCCTCATTTGCAACATGCGCGTATTCACTCCTTAACCGTCTCACTTGATTCACTTTATTCACTTTTTCGCGGACTACGGTTCACGCTTCGCTCTTATGCACCAAGTACTCGTCCACCAGCACGCTCACCAGTACCGCCGTCGGTATCGCGACCATCGCACCGACAATGCCGCCGAGCGCCGAGCCCATCAGCAGCGCGACGAAGATCGCCAGCGCCGGTAGTTGGACGCGGCTCCTCATGATGCGCGGAGTCAGCCAGGAGTTCTCAATCTGCAGGTACACGACGAAGAAGATGGCCACGCCCAGCACGCGTCCCCAACTATCGATCGACGCTACCAGCAGCGCCAGCGCCAGCGAAACGGCGGCGCCCAGTACCGGGATAAGGTTGAGCAGGCCGGTAATGACGCCCAGCACATAGGCGTAGCGCACGCCGAGCGAAAGGTAGACGATGGTGCTCGCGGTGCCAAGAATCAGCATCAGGCTCAGCTGGCCAACCAGCCACTTCTCCATGCGGCCGGCTGCGCGTTGCAGTGTTTGGTCCAGCCGCTCCCGCGGTAGCGCGGGGACGAACGAAAGAAACCAGCGGTAAGCGGTGTCGCCCTCCAGAATGAAGTAGAGCGTGAGCACAAAGCCGGCGATCACCTCCACCAGCGCTCCCGCCCACGTCCTGAACGAAAGCAAAAGGTACGCCGCCCCGTCGCTCAGCCCACGCTGAATCCACGAAATAACGTCAGCGGCGTCAAGGCGATCGGCGTATGGAATTGCTCTGATCTTGTCCAGGATGGCTGGAACGCGGCCGGGCAGTTCTCCAGTGAGGGCCTGAAGATCGTTGATGACCGGCGGCAAGGCGAAGAATCCGAACAGCGCGAACGCGCCCGCCACGGCTAGCAGCAGGATGAGGATGGCCGTCGATCCGTGAAATGGCTTCCATCGGCCGATTTGAATCCGCGACGTGGCCCGCACCACCGGCGACAGCACCACGGCAAACAATGCCGACACATAGAGCAGCGCCAGCATGCCGCGAATCAGCCAAGCCACGTAGAGCGCCAGCGCCACGGCGAAGAAGAACACGATGTGTCCGCGAACGCTTTGCTTGCTCTGCGCGGCCTGCTTCGTCTCCGCGGCTTGCTTCGTCTGCGCGGCTTGCTTCGTCTGCGCGGCTTGATTCATGCTTTCCGATCCTTACACACCGGTTGGATGCGCAGCGACGACGGTTCACTGTCCACTGTCCACTGCGCACCGTGCACTGGCTCTCGTTCACTGTCCGCTGATCAGCCCGCCGACGATTCCGCCCAGCACACCCGCTGCCGGCGTCTGCGCCGCTTCGGGATGCGGCAAATACTCGTAGATCTGCATCGCCAGGCGCGAGATGGGCAGCGTCTGCAGCCAGATCGTTCCCGGACCCACCATCCGCGCCAGGAAGATGCCGTCGCCGCCGAAGAACATGTTCTTGATCCCCGGAACCGTGGTGATCTGGAATCCGACCGACGATTGGAATGCTCCCACGTGGCCCGGATGCACAAATAGGATTTCGCCGGGCGCAAGGTCCTTCTGGATCAGCTCGCCCGACAACTCGATCCACGCCGTGCCCACGCCGCTGATCTTCTGCAGCAGGAATCCGCTGCCGCCAAAGATGCCCGCGCCGAGCGACTGCTGGAAACCAACCGAGATGGTCACCTGGGGCGTCGCGCACAGAAACCCGTGCCGGTGCACCATGTACTCCGGCCCCTGCCCAAGCTGCACCGGCACGATATGCCCCGGCACCCTCGTGGCAAACGAGACCGAGCCTTGGTACTGAATGGCGCGGTACTCGGTCATAAAGAGGCTGCCGCCGCCGGCCACCCGCTTGATGACGCCGAAAAACCCGCCACCCCCGCCCGCCTGTGTGTGCGTCGTCATCTGGACAGACGCGGTCATCCACGAGAGCTCGCCGCTCTCTGAAAACACGCTCTCGTTGGGGTCGAGCAGCACTTCGAGCACCGGCATGGTGGTGCCCAGAACTCTGGTTTGCATGTGGGGTTCCTCCTGATAGAGAACAGTGTAATGGCCGCACGGCATTGCGCATGAGAATGTTTGTGGATTTGGAGCAAACGCTGGGAACTATCATTCGAGACTTGGATTCGGCCGTGCGACGGCTCACTGTTCCTCGCGATGCGCAATCACATAATCCTTGATCCGGTCGTAGACATCGCTGGGAAGTACCCCGTGTTCCACCAGATCCTGCTTGCTTCGATAGGGTCGGAAGCGAACAATCCGTCCCGCCCAGCTCTTCGTCATGCCGGGAATCTTGACCAGCTCGTCCACGCTGGCGTGGTTGATATCGACGCGCGCCTCGGGCGGCGGGATGGTCTTTGCCCCGGGCGCGGATTGCGCAGCGCCCGCTTGCGGAGGTGCTGGACGAGCCCACGCAGCGCCCGTCAGAAACACAGCCAGCAACGCAACAGGCGTAACAGCGAATCGGTTCAGGCTGGGCACCCACCTATTCTCCGCCCGCTTATCGGCCGCGAGCAAGAAAACCATTTGACACCATGCTGGCTTTCCCCGTACCTTTGAAAACAGATGCAGAGCTTCCGCCATCACGGCCACCACCATCATCATGGGACAACGATGTCGGCGGACTGCCATGGCCTGAGCTAATCGGCCAGAGAGATCGAAAAGAAACACCCGAGCCCGCCGGCGAATGACGCTGGTGGGTTTTTTCGTGTTTGGACGCAGAGAATCTAAACCAAAGGATGAAACCGTGGAACGGATTGATTTCGAAAAGATGGATGGCCTGGTGCCGGGCATCGTGCAGGATGCGCGCACGGGCGAAGTGCTGATGCTGGGCTTTCTGAATGCCACCAGCTACGCCAAAACGCAGGAGTCGGGGTTCGTGACCTTCTGGAGCCGCACCCGCCAGAAGCTGTGGATGAAGGGCGAGACCAGCGGCAACCGCCTGCGCGTGGTTTCGGCCGCGACCGATTGCGACAACGATACGCTGTTGTTTCGCGTGGAGGTGGAGGGCGACGGCCTGGTCTGCCACGAAGGCACAGTGAGCTGTTTCACTCGGCCGATCGCGATCGGTACGGAGGTGACCCGTGGATAGCAAGCTTCGACTCGGAATTCCCAAAGGCAGCCTTCAGGATGCGACCATCGCGCTCTTCAAGCGTGCGGGATGGAACATCTACGCCGACGGCCGATCCTACTTTCCTTCGATCGACGACGTTGACATTGAGTGCATGCTCATTCGCGCGCAGGAGATGGCACGCTACGTCGATCATGGCGTGCTCGATGCGGGATTAACGGGCATCGATTGGGTGGTTGAGAGCGGTTTGGACGTGGCCAGCGTGACCACGCTGACCTATGCCAAGCAAAGCCGGCGCAAAGTTCGCTGGGTACTCGCCGTGCCGGAGGCAAGCGGCTTCGAAAAAGCCGAGGACCTGGCCGGCAAGATCATCGCCACGGAACTTGTCGAAGTCACCAAGCGCTATTTTGCTTCGAAGGGCGTCAAGGTAAAGGTTGAATTCAGTTGGGGCGCTACCGAAGTCAAGCCGCCGATGCTTGCCGACGCAATTGTCGAGGTCACGGAGACGGGCAGCTCGCTCAAGGCGAACCACCTCAAGATCATTGACACGGTGATGGAAAGCGAGACGCACCTGATTGCGAGCAAGGCCGCGCTGGCTGACGCGGGTAAGCGGCAGAAGATCGATCAGATCGCGCTCATGCTGCGCGGCGCCATCGATGCGCAGTCGCAGATTGGGCTCATGCTCAACGTGAAGCGCGGCGATCTCGATGCTGTGCTGGCCGTGCTGCCGGCTCTCAATTCGCCGACCATCTCGCAGTTGAGCGATTCGGAGTGGGTTGCGGTCAACACCATTCTCGAAGAGCGCGTGGCCCGCGACGTGATCCCGCGGCTCAAGGCGGCGCACGCGGCGGGGATCGTGGAGTATCCGCTGAACAAAGTGGTGCTGTGAACTGAAATCAACCGGCTCCAGCAGGCCATGATGACGAAAGGGACAACGTATGCCGACCAGCGAATCACGGAAAGAGATCATACGGCGATTCAAGGAGCAGAAGCCCGACGTGGGAATCTACGCTTTGCGCTGCACGGCAACGGGACATGTTTGGGTGGGCGCAACGAAAAACCTTGAGGCCACTCGAAACCGCTGCTGGTTCTCTTTGCGAAATGGTCTCAACCTCGATAGCCTGCTGCAGGAAGAGTGGACTGCACACGGAGAGCCGGCATTTCAATACGAAATCCTCGACCGCCTCGAGAAGGACCTGCATCCCTTCGAGGTCGATGAACTGCTCAAGAAGAAAGTGGTCCATTGGGCTGCCAGATTCGGCGCGCAGAAGCTCAGATGAGGCACAGTCGTCGGGCTGCAGGATGAGTTCCGACATTGACGACAAGAAATGGGAGCAAGGATTAGTTAACGATGAAGCTGGTTCGGACTACAGGACGAAACGCGCGCGAGGCGGCGAAGACACTCGTTGCCCTCGAACAACGCGGTGGCGCGGCCCTTGACGCTGTGTTGCCCGCGGTCGAGTGCATTGTCGCCGACGTTCGCAAACGTGGCGACCGCGCGCTGCTCAGCTACGCGGCAAAATTCGACGGGCTTTCCGGCCCGGCGACGCTCCGCGTGACTCAAGACGAAATGGCATCGGCATGGAAGGCGCTCGATCCCGCTCTCCGCAATGCTCTCACCACAGCCGCAAAGCAGATTCGCAACTTTGCTCAGCGGCAGATGCCGGAATCATGGACCGAATCGAATTTTGCCGGCCTGACGACGGGCCAGCTTGTGCGCCCGCTCAGTTCTGTTGGATGTTATGTTCCCAGCGGTCGGCATCCCCTGCCTTCTACGCTCCTGATGACGGCGATTCCAGCATTGGTCGCAGGCATCAAGCGCATCGTCGTAGTCTCGCCCAGGCCCGCACCCGAAACGCTCGCCGCGGCGCACCTGCTCGCAATCAAAGAGTTCTATCGCCTCGGCGGCGCGCACGCCGTGGCCGCGCTCGCCTACGGAACAGCGAGCCTGCCGCCCGTCGACAAGATTGTCGGTCCGGGGAATCTCTACGTAACCGCGGCCAAGCGTCTCGTAGCATTTGATTGCTCCATCGACATGCTCGCGGGGCCAACTGAGATCGTCGTCACCAGCGAGCACGGCAATTGCGCCGATATTGCGAGCGATCTTGTTGCTCAAGCGGAACACGATCCCGAAGCTCTTGCGATCTTCGTCACCGCTCGCGAGGGTCTAGCCAAATCCGTTATCGCCGAAACAAAGTTGCGCAGTCGAAACAATCCCGTTGCCCGCGAAGCACTCAGGCGTAACGGCCTGGTGATTGTTGCTAGGTCTGTCGTCGAGGCGCGCGCAATTACGAATCGCCTCGCGCCGGAACACCTCACCGTCGATGCTGTGAGCGATCTTAAGTGGGTTCAGAACGCAGGCTCAATCTTCGTCGGCCGCTGGTCAGCGCAGCCCATGGGCGACTACATCTCCGGCCCGAACCACACGCTGCCGACGGGCGGCATGGCTCGTGTGCGCGGAGGGTTGAGTGTGAACGACTTCGTCAAGCTCATCACCGTGCAGCAATACACGGCGCAAGGCGTCGCGACGTTGGGACCGAAAGCTGCGCTGCTGGCCGAAGCTGAAGGACTCGCAGGTCATGCCGAAGCAATTCGTACTCGCATCGGAAGGAGGGCCCGTGGCTGAAGCAACGACAACAGTAACTCCGGCGCCGCGAATTCGTGTGCAGCAGATGAAGGAGTACCACCCTCCGCTCGGCAGCCGCGAAGCCATGCGGCTGGACTTTAACGAGAACACACTCGAATGTTCGCCGCGTGTGCGTGAAACGCTGGCGCAAATCTCTGCAGGATCACTCACCCGCTATCCCGACCGTGAGCCCGTCGAGGCCAAAGTGGCCGCGCATCTCGGCTTGCGCGCGGAGCAGGTCGCACTCACCAACGGCGTTGACGAGGCGATTCACGTCCTCTTCGAGACGTTCCTTGAAGCCGGCGACGAACTTCTGCTGCCCGTTCCCACATACACCATGTATGAGGTCTACGCTTCAGCAACAGACGCGCGCGTCGTCTCAGTGCAAGCTGGCGACGATTTGCAGTTTCCCTTTGATCGGCTGATCGCGGCCATCACTCCTCGTACCAAAGTGATTGCGATCGCCAATCCGAACAGCCCATCGGGCTCGGTGGCAACGCGTGAGCAATTGCTGGAACTTGCTCGCCGCGCGCCGCAAGCCGTGCTGCTGGTCGACGAAGCCTACTTTCATTTCTTCGGCGAGACGGTGATGGACCTCGTGGGAACTCTGCCGAATCTCGTGGTCGCGCGGACGTTCTCAAAGGCCTACGGCCTCGCGGGATTGCGCCTCGGCCTGCTTGCGGGACCTGAAGATCTCATGCGCTGGGTTCGCCGCGTGCTCTCGCCCTACAGCGTGAACTCGCTGGCTCTGGCTTGCCTGCCACCTGCGCTTGAGGACACAGCATATCTCGAATGGTACGTCGGCGAAGTCTTGGCCGCGCGCACAGAATTTGAAGCAGCGCTCGACGCGGCAAATGTGCGTCGCTGGCCGAGCCGGACGAATTTTGTTTTAGTGGAAATTGGCGCGAGGCACGGGGAGTTTGTGCGATTGATGCGCGATGCCGGCGTTCTGGTCCGCGATCGATCCAGCGATCCGGGCTGCGGCGGCCGTGTTCGCATCACCATCGGAACGCGCGCACAGATGAGGCAGGCCGTTATGGCGCTCAACAACGCGTTGGCGACGCTGCGGACGGAGGGCGGAAAACGATGACTGCGAAAAAGATCAAAACGGCGCACAGGCGTAAGGGCATGCGCATAGCGACCATCGTGCGCAATACCAACGAGACGCGCATCGAGATCGAGCTGACGATCGAGGGGCAGGGACGCTACAGCATCTCGACCGGCATTCGCTTCTTCGATCACATGCTGGAGCTCTTCACACGGCACGGAGCATTCGACCTCGACCTTGCTTGCAAAGGCGATCTCGATGTCGATCAGCACCACACGGTCGAAGACGTTGGCATCGCACTCGGCGAAGCGTTTGATCGTGCCCTCGGTGACAAGCGCGGCATTCTGCGCGCTGGCTACTTCGTGATGCCGATGGATGAGACGCTCGCCATCGCGGCTGTCGACCTCGGTGGCCGCGCAGCCTTCGCGGTCGACACAAAAGTCCGCACGCGCCTCGTCGGCGACCTGCAAACCGAGCTGGTGACGGATTTTTTTGAAGGCTTTGCGCGTGGCGCGCGAGCCAACGTGCACGTGAAAACCATGTACGGCCGCTCCAATCACCACAAAATCGAGGCCATCTTCAAGGCCTTCGCGCGTGCGCTGCGCGTGGCCTGCTCCCGCGACAAGCAACTGGGCAAAATGCTGCCGTCGACCAAGGGCCTGCTCTGATGCGCGTCACGGTCATCGACTACAAAGCCGGCAATCTGACCTCCGTGCTCAAGACGCTGCGGCATCTGGGTGCCGAGGCGGTCGTGACCGACGGCGATTTGTCGCTGGTCGATTCCGCCGAGCGCATCGTTCTTCCCGGCGTAGGCCACTTCGCGGCAACGGAGCGGCTCGACGCGACCGGCCTGACCGGCGCAATTCGCTCGGCAATTGCCCGCGGCGTGCCGTTCCTTGGGATTTGCGTGGGCATGCAATGGCTCTATTCAGGATCGACCGAAGCGCCACAGCAGCCGGGGCTTGGGCATTTTCCGGAATCGTGCACGCGCTTCGCGGAAAGCACAGAAAAAGTCCCGCACGTCGGCTGGAATTCCCTTGATGTGAGACTCGTAAATGGAAGTGCTTCGCGACTACTAGCCGGCGTCGGCCCAGGTGAGTTCGTCTACTTCACGCACTCATACAAGGGGCCGGTCACAGACGACACTGCGGCCATCACCCAATACATCGAACCATTCGCTGCAGCTGTCGAGCGCGGCAATGTGATGGGCGTGCAGTTTCATCCGGAGAAGTCGGGCGAGACCGGCTTGAAGATTTTGCGAAGCTTTCTGGAGTTTGAGCCATGAGGATCGAGTACACGGTCACGCTTGAGGATTACGAGGCAGCGCTGCGGCTCCATCGGCGGCCCAAACTCAGCCGACGAATCTTTCCATGGATCGGGCCACTGCTCTTTTTGCTCAGCCTTGCCCTTTTTGTAGCCGGCGCCCTCATTAGGGATCAAGAGTTGCTCTTGCAGGCGATCGTGTTAGCGGTGTGGTCGTTGCTAATGACCATTGCATTCCCGCTGCTTCGATTGGTCCTGACGCGCCGGGGTTATAAACAAATGTTTCCCCCAACCCGTTCCGGTCGCACTAGCACAATTGAAATCAATGATCAGAAGATCATCGAGGAAAACCCAGGAACCGAGGAAGTGAGACTGCCGTGGGCCGGTGTCATGGGCTTTACTCAGAACGATCGGATCACGCTGATCTATATCAATGACCGTCGATTCTTTCTGTTTCCAACCACAGCTCTCTCTCCCGCGCAACGAACTGAGCTCAACGATCTTGTCGCCCGTCACGTGGTGAAGAGGTAGATATGCTGACCAAGCGCATCATCGCCTGCCTCGACGTGCACGCCGGCCGCGTTGTGAAGGGCGTGCAGTTTGTCGATCTTGTTGACGCGGGAGATCCGGCGACGCAGGCGGCCCGCCACGCGCGCGAGGGCGCCGATGAAATCGTTCTGCTCGACATCACGGCGACGCACGAAGGCCGGCAGACGCTGCTCAACACGGTACGGCGCACCGCTCGAGAGCTGTTTGTGCCGTTTTGCGTGGGCGGAGGCATCAAGTCGGCACGCGATGCCGAACAGGTGTTTGAGGCGGGCGCTGACAAAGTCAGCATCAACTCCGCCGCACTGGCGGACCCTGCGCTCATCAGCGCCATCGGCGCGAGCTTTGGTGCGCAAGCCGTCGTCGTCGCCATCGACGCCCGGCGCGATCCCGACGCCGCTGACCCGGTTCGCCAGGCGCAGGTGTTCGTGCAAGGGGGCCGGCGTCCCATTGGCCGCACAGTCGTCGAATGGGCGCGCGAAGCCGAGCAGCGTGGCGCGGGCGAGATTCTGCTCACCTCGATGGACTCCGACGGAACCCGCGCTGGCTTTGACTGCGAACTGACAGCCGCCGTGAGCGAGGCCGTCGGAATTCCGGTAATCGCCTCGGGCGGCGCGGGAACCGTCGCCCACTTCACCGATGTGTTCGCGCGCGGCAAAGCGGATGCGGCGCTCGCAGCCAGCATCTTTCATTTCGGCGTATCCACTTCACGCTCGCTCAAAGAGGAACTTGCGCGTGCGGGCGTTTCGGTAAGGCTGCCATGCTGATTCCTTCAATCGATTTGATGGGCGGCCGCATTGTCCAGCTTGTGCAGGGCGAAAAGCTACGCCTGGCCTTCGACGATTTTGAATACTGGATCGAGAAGTTTTCCCGTTTTCCATTAGTCCAGTTGATCGACCTCGATGCTGCGATGCGCGAGGGCGACAACTCCGCGCTTGTGGAGAAAATTTCCAAGCGGCTCCCGGTGCAGGCCGGCGGTGGCATTCACACGATCGACCGGGCTCGCCAGGTGCTGAACGCCGGCGCGAAACGCGTCATCATCGGTTCGGCCCTTTTCACGGCCGAGGGAACAGTCAACACAAGTTTCGCCGCCGAGCTCCCATCGGCCATCGGCTCCGATCGAATCGTCGCCGGCATCGACACGAAGAACGGCCGCATTGCCGTGAAGGGCTGGAAGGCGCAGATTGCGCTCACGGCCGACGACGCAATCCCTCAGCTCGAACCCCACGTTGCAGCATTTCTCTACACGCACGTCGATACGGAAGGAACGATGCAGGGCTTTCCCATTGAAACCGCGGCGCGCTTGCGCAAATTGACCAAGCGGCAGCTCATCGTCGCTGGCGGCATTCGCAGCCAGCAGGAAGTCGACGCCCTCGATGCAATCGGCGCTGATTCAGTTGTTGGGATGGCTGTCTACACCGAGTTGCTGGCCGTTTAGTCGTTGCCGTCTACCCCATCCGTCGCACCGAAATAATCGACGCAAACAGCAGGCTCGTCACCAGCTCACCTCACACCGAATCCACGGCCTTCTTCGAATCGCCGACGGCGCTGCTGGTTTCAGTGCGCGTAGCGCGGAGAAGCCGCGCAATCTGCTTCAAGTGCAGTTGTACAGCGTAGGCGCGCAGAATCTCGGCTTGCTCGAACGCGACTCCGGTGTGGCGAACCTCGTCCATGCGCGCTTCAAGGTCGGCAATGTCTTGCTCCAGGTTGATTCCCTTCGCCGGCACGCTGAAGCTCCACTTGTGAATGCAACCACCCAAGTAGTTGAAGCCGGTGCGGATGTCGACGGCAAGATGCGAGAGCGCCGGCTCCAACTGCTGCGCGTATCGGTCTTCGTGGCTGTCTTTCACGGCCAGCTCAAGCGCCACGAGCGCGTCATAGAGAGAGCGCCCAAACTGCGAGAGCATGCTGAGACCCTCGCGCCATCCGGGGCCGCTCGGCTCATTGCGCGCAGCTTCGAGCAGCTGGCTGTTGCTCCGCAGCAGAGCCAGAGCATCGTCGCGCAGGGCGGGAAGATTTTGCGAAGGCGCGCCGCGAAACCCCTCGAGTATCGCTTCGAAGAAGCTGCCGAGCAGAAGAAATTCCTGCGCCAGTCCGTCGCGCAGCCACAGCCGCGCGCGGTCAGGAAAGACAAGCGTGGAGACCGCGAGCGCAACCACGATTCCCAGCAGCACTTCGCCCACACGGTCGAGCGCCAGCTCCCAGCGCGGGCCGGATTTGGAGACGAGCATGATGATGGTGATGGTCACGGCGGCCAGGCGCGAGCTGTTGCGAAGACTCAGCAGGCCGCAGACAATGATCGCCATCAGCAAAGCGAGAATGTAATTCCACGGCGGCGCACCGAAGACGGAACATGCGAAACCGAACGCAGCGCCCAGGAATGTTCCCAGCAGGCGGTCGCGCGAAGCGGTCACCGTCGCGCCCACATTCGATTGCAAAACGATGATGGCGCTGATCGAGCCCCAGTAGCCGTCATGCAGGCCGAAGCGCAGCGCCAGCCACCAGCACAGCGCTGCCGCGAGCGCAGTTTTCGCCGCGTCGATCAAAATGCGGCGTCGCTCAAAGGTCAGCAATCCCGGCTCTCCGCCTTCCACGCGCAGCTTGGCAGTGAGCTGGTGTTGCGACCACGTTTTCCTTGCTTTCAGACGCATCGAAGCAATCCGAGGATAAGCTTTGTAGCTCCTTCAGGATAGATTGCGGCGCACAGACCCGCACAGTTTCGCGTCAACAGTATCGCGACGCGGTCCGGCGACCGACAACCAACAATGCCGCCCAGGACAATGCGGCTCAAGCGCTGCGATAGGATGGAATCGAGGAGCGTGCGCCGGTCGCGCGCAAGGAATTGCATGCTGCGAGTCGGATACCCAGCCACCCTGCCCGCTGAGCTTTTTCGCGATTTCCCCGCGGAAGTCGAGTTGATCCCCGTGTCGGACAAGATGGATCACGACGTCGAAATTGATGTCTGGATCCCCGACCCCTATTCGACCAAGGCGATCCGCGCCTGGCCTCGGTTGCGGGGCGTAAAGCTGGTTCTGGCCATGATGGCGGGAACCGAGTGGATTCCCGAAACGGTGGGCCCGCATGTAACCATCTGCAATGCGCATGGCGCGCACAACATCTCAACCGCCGAATGGACGCTATCGGCAATCCTGACCACGCTGAAGTACTTTCCGCTGTATCTCGACATTCAACGGTCGGGCATTTGGAAGCGGCGGTTCGAAGCCAGCGCGCACTACGCCAAAATCACCGGCGACACGCACACTGTCTATCCTCCCGTACTCGCGGAAGAGCTGACTGGCAAGACGGTAATGCTGGTTGGATACGGAGCCATCGGTAAGGAGATCGAGCGCATGCTGGCTCCCTTTTCCGTGGAAATGATTCGCCTTGCGCGGACGGCTCGCTCGGTGCCTGAAGTGCGCCCGGTGAGTGAGCTGGACACCCTCCTGCCGCGCGCGGATGTTGTGATTTTGATCCTCCCCGCAACGCCGGAATCGCGCGGATTATTCGGCGAGCGGCAGCTCGGGCTGCTTCACCAGGGAGCTCTGCTGGTGAATGCCGCGCGCGGGCCAATCGTAGATACGGATGCTCTCGTGAATGCGCTCAACTCGGGCCGCATTCGCGCCGCGCTCGACGTCACCGAACCCGAGCCTTTGCCCGAAGGCCATCCACTGTGGAGCTGCCCGAATCTGTTGCTCACGCCGCATATCGGCGGATCGACTCCGCAGTTTGCTCCGCGCGCACTGCACGTCGTCGCCGATGAGCTACGCCGCTACATGAACGGAGAACCGCTCAGGAACGAAGTGCAAGCGGCAAACTACACCGGTTCCTGAGTTCCCGTGTCTCGAAGCAATTGCACTCAAGTGGCTCTTTCCCTCAAGAAAGAGCCACATTGCATCATTTCGGAAGTGCCTGCAACAACTCAGGAACCGGTCTTAGCGTTGTTTGCCGCGCGGCGCCAGTCGCGTAGGCCAAGCACAGCAAGCGGCACAAAGGCTGCGTAGAGCAGCGCCGTTGCCCACAGGTCTTTATAGATATATTCGCCAACGTAGATTGCATCCACCAGAATCCAAAGCCACCAGTTGGCGATGTGCTTACGTGCCTGCCACCATGTGGCCACAAGGCTATAGCTCATCAGCATCGCGTCCAGGTACGGTAGCGCGGCGTGCAGTCGCTTGGCCAGCGTTCCCAGCGCAAAGCTCCCCGCCACGCCGAGGACGAGAGCGATAAGCAGGCTTTGCCGTGGCAGCGGGACGACGCGCACTTCGCCCTCATCCCGCATTCCGCGCCACCAGTGCCACCAGCCGTAGACCGTGAAAACGACGAAAAAGACTTGCAGCAAAGCGTCGGAAAACAGCCCGGCGCGGAAGAAGACCACCATGTAAATGAAGATCGAAACCAGTGTGATAGGCCAGCAGATAAGCAGACGTCGCGTGGTGAGCCAGATTCCGAGGGCAGCCGTAACAGCTCCCGCAAGTTCCAAGCCGTGGGCGGCCACATATGCGGCAACAGCGCTCGAGTAAGCGGTGACAGCAGCGGAGATCATTGCCGGCTGGCCTTCTTCTCCTTCGGCGTGACGCGGAGCGAGTCTTTGCGTCCAGCCCGCCGGCGCAAAGTCTCGAGCAGTTTGCGGCCAGTCGCGCTTTGGAACCAGTTCGCGTGGCCGACGAGCCATCCGTCGTACGCCATTCTCGCTTTCTCCTCGGAGCGCAGAGCGCCGAGAAAGTAATCAGCCTCTGAGAGCGCGAATTCGGCGTGGCAAAGCGCGGTCATCGGCGCGAGTGCGGCAGACTCTTCAGCTGAGAGCGGGCGGATGGACTCGTAGCCGTCGAGAAGCGCCTCGAGATGATCGAAGTGGATCGGCACATCGTCTGGGCGCGCAGGATCGTTGACCAGCGTGAGCCATTCGACGATGTTGCGCTCAATGGCGTGAGCAATATCGTGCACGGCGTTCGTGCGGTCAGCAAGACCGAAGTCGATGATGGCGGTGGCGTGCGCGTCCCGATCGCCGATAGGACCTACATCGCTCCAGAAAAGATTGGAGGCGTGCAAGTCGTTGTGGGTCCAAACCGGTGCGAGCGCGGGTAGATGCGGCCGAAGCTCGGCGTGAAAGGGGGCGAGAAGTTTGAGAGCCTGCTCCGCGCTGGCGTGGACGGCTTTGTTGGCTGCGAGCGACGGACGAGCCGAGAGGTAGCTGTTCATCGCCTCTGCCGGATCATCGGAGCCGAAGATCGTGAAGCTCGCGACAAGCGGCCGCGGCCTGCGGCACGGCGCATTGAAACTTTGCGCGGCGCGATGGAGCAGCGCGAGCACCGTGCCTGCGGAATGAGCGTGGGCGGCGCTGCGAAACGGCGTCCACGAGAGGGCGTCTTCGTAAAGGTCGATGCCGGAGGGAATCTCGTGAACCTCGTAGGTCCATTCGCCCGCCTCGATGGCTGTTTCGCCGGCCGCGGAAGCGAGGACACGCGGAACCAGCGCGACATGGGCACAAAGATGGGAAAGGAAGCGATGTTCCTCGAGGAGCCCTTCGCGATCACGCACGGCGCGGTGATGGCGTTTGACGAAGATGTGCCGGTCGGATCCGCGATTGGTCCGCGTGGCCACAACGCCTGCCGCGGAAAACGGGCGTGGGCTCGCGAAGACGATGTGCGTCGGCGCTCCGAGGTCTGGGAATTGCGCTAGAAGCGGGCGCAGCTCATCGAGCCTGAGCGGACGCCAATCAGGTTCGACCAGAGAACCGTCCATGCCGTGGGCTTTAGGTAACGAAGTCATCGATATATGAATGCTGCGAACAATGAGCTATGAGCAATTCGCTTTCTGTTTCATTCCGCTCGCGCGGGCCGTCTTCAAACAGTAAGCCAAGGTACAAGCTAAGAGCTAAAGGCTAATAGCTAGGGGTCTAGAACGTATAGTGCGCGTCGAGCCGCACGGTCGGCGGTGCGCCAAGCCACACAAAGGTGTCGCCGTAACTGGCGCCGGTGTCGGACCAGTAGCGTCGATTCGTGATGTTGTCGGCGTAGATGTGGAACGTGACGTGGCCTTGCTCGCCGCCGGGCGTGTAACGCGCGCCCAGGTTGAAAAGGTTGTAGCTCGGCACGCTCACTTGGTCGTCGCGCGTGGCTTCCTTGCGCGAAGTGTAGCTCCAGCCGGGCATCAGCTGAATATTGCGCAGGTGAGGCACAGTGAAATCGGCAAATACATCGGTGTGCAGGTGCGGCACGTTGATCACCTGCTTATTGTCATACGAGGGCGTGCCGGTGCCAGTGGAGATGGCGTTCATGGCCGCGGCGGACCCGTTGAGGCGGAGCCAGTTTGCGGCTTTGCCTTCGGCGTTCAGCTCGATGCCGTTGTGCGTCTCGCGTCCTTGCGAGGCGAAGATGAGGCCGCCGGCCCCATCGCTTTCCGGATAAAAAAACGGTGCGCGCATGTGAAAAAACGAAGCGGTCAGCAGAATCCGCTGGCCCGGCTCGTACTTCGCGCCCACCTCCGCTTGGCGCGAGAAAAACGGCGCAAGAAACTGACTGCCATTGTCGGCCCAGAACGGCGCCTCCGGCCCGAGAGACAACATCACGCCGTAGTTTGAATAGAGCGTAAGGTTCTCCACGGGATTGTAGGTCACTGCGAACTGCGGCAGCCACACGGGCTTGTCAGATGGCTCCGGTGCGCAGGCGTTCGGGAGCGTCAGGGTCGCGGGGTCCAGCTCCGTTGGATCACTGCAGCTTGCGTACGCGGAATAGTTGTGATCGCGCAATGAATCGTAGCGAGTGCCCACAATGAGCTGAACGTGCGCGGGAAGATGAATTCGGTCCTGAATCACGCCCGATGATTGGTGACTGTCTTCCCAAAGTCGTCGCGGCCCGGCGGACTCGTACGTCGGCTCAAGCGAATTCGGATTGCCGGGTGGCGGAACAGGCGCAATGGGCTGGTAGACGTTGTCGGAGCCAACGTAGGTGTAGACAGCGCCGTCCTGCACAACGCCGTCAGGTGAATAGGGGTTGTCGGGCGAGTAAAAGCCCGGCTGGTGTACGGTCCGGAGAAAGAGAACGCCGCCCGCAGTCACGTCTTGTGTCACCGAGCCGGTATGAATGTGGCCCGTGACCATCGCTTCGGCCTCAGCGTCGATGCGCAACTCGTTGGGGTCGCGGTAGTCGTAGACGTCGTAGGTTCCGTCAGGCGCAAAGAAAAATGGATAAGGAGCCGAGCCGGTGTTGCATTCGGTTTCGTAGTAGCAGCCGTACACGTAAAGCACGTTGTCCTGGATCAGCGAATGGCTCAGGCTGGCGGCTGCAAACCCAACCCACGAAGGCGAAAAAGTGTGATCGAGCCGCGCGTTGGTGTTGAACGTGTCGTATGTATCGGGAAGCCCCCACGACTGATCGCCGAGCATGGTCGATCGGTAAATCCGGTTGATGTCGGGCAACGCGGTTCCGCCGAGCAATTGATAGCCACTTCCGTCGCGTTCCGTTTTGTGCTGGTACTCGAAGTCGCCCTTGAGCATGGTGGTTGAATTCAATTTCCAGTCGGCCGCGCCCGCTCCCACGGCACGCCAGCCGTTGGTGTCATTCATGTAAGGGACAATTCTTTCGCCAGCCAGATTCAGGCGTGCGCCCATTTGCTTGCGGCTGCCAAACAGGTGGCCGAGATCGGCGGCGCCATAGGCCGTGCCGCGATGATCGGTGGCGAAATCGACCGCCTGGATGTTGGCTGGGCGCTTGGTCACGTAATCGATCAGGCCTCCGGCAGAGGCCACTCCGCTCTCCACTGCGGCAATGCCCTCGAGGAATTCGACTGCCTCCTTGTTTTCGAGCGGCACATCCTGCTCGCCGGCGATCGTCATGCCGTTGATCTCAAGTCCAGTGGCCAAGTCAATGGGAAAGCCGCGAATCTGGTAATCGCCGTAGTAGCCCACCGGAACATAGTCGTCGCCGACGGAGGCATCGTTCTGAATCACATCAGACAGCAGCCGCGAAACCTGGTTGCTCAGCAAATCGCGCGTGACGACGGCCGCTGAAAGCGGAGCATTCTTGAGTTCTGCGCCATCCAGCGTGCCGACGGTGACGGTCTCGGGAAGATAGTTTTCGCCCGCTTCGCCATGAACAACCACAGTGGTCGTGACGCGCGCGGGTTTCTGCAGCGCGGCGCTAGGGCTTTGCGCGTTCGTTTGCGAATCCGGAGCGGGATTTTGCGCGCTCGTTTTCGTTGCCGAAGAAGAACCAGTCTGCGCGTGGAGCGCCAAAACGACGAAGGTGGTCAACAGGAAAGTGGAAACCAGCACACGATGTGCGCGGCGGAAGAGCGATGAGGTTCTGTCTGAGTTGGCTGCGGCTGCGTGCATGCGGGCCCTTCGTTTCTGTATTGCCTGAAACAAAGGAGCTTGCGCCGCAAAGGGAGGAGAAGAAAAACGCCGCTCGGTCGGAGAAAACTTCCCACGCCGGTATTATCCGGATCGGGTTCGAGGGTATCTCTCAGCCCCACCATTCGTGGAGCACCCCTGTTTCAATAGCTCGATTGAAACACTCCGCGGGCGCGCTTGGCAAATTGGACCTGCTCCTGGCGAATCGGACGCGCAGCTCTGGGAACCTCTATCGGCGGACCGCTTTCGCCGCCGGGGTTAGATCATTCAAGCCAGAAGCCAAACGGCCGGGCCTATTCGCCGATGCCTGGGCTGCCATGGCGGAGATCGAGGAGCCGGAGAGAACCTGCAACATCGCCTGCTGCGCCTTGGCCCAGACCGGATGCGCGGGGCAGTGCGTTTTTCTCGGGCATGACCGGCCGTGCATCAGGCAGACATTAAGGCAGATCGCGCCGTCGATGGCTTCAATCACCTCGAGCATTGGGGCATGCCGGCCGCGCGGCGTAATGCGGAATCCGCCCGATTGGCCGCGTTGAGACGTGATGAGTTCACCGCGCGCCAGGCTTTGCAGCACTTTGGACAGAAAGCTCTCCGGAGCACCCGTAGCGCGGGCCAGCGTGGGAAGCGAGACACGCTCAGTAGACGGCAGAATGGCCAACTGAATCATGACGCGGACGGCGTAGTCGGCTGCGCGCGTCAGTTGCATCGACGAATTGGCTCGCTTCATTGCGTCGTCCTGCCAAACTGGCATCTCGCCGATCCGCAAAAAACCTGCAAAAGGCAGGGCTTTTCGGATCGGCAAAATGACCTCGGTCAAATCGGCAGCGTAGTTGAAACCGTCACACGCCGATGTGCCTCCCATCACAGACCTCTGTTCGCAACGGCTTTTAAATTAGCTTCTTCCAATTCAATTTGGAGAAGAATGGTCCAAAATGTGCCGCCTTCGCTCCGCCGCCTTTCCCGCCCTTCCGACACGGCGCGAAAAACCGGCGCCGGCTTGCGCATGTGCCGCGGATTTTTGGCTGAATCGTCCAGCGTGTTCTGCACAGTGAAAGGAACCATCAGAGCCTTATGAATCCTTACCCCGCAGTGGATCCGATTCCTTTGCCGGCGCCGGTGTGGCTGCTCAAGCTGCTGCACATCGTAACGCTGTCGCTGCATTTTGTGGCTGTGGAGATGCTGCTCGGCGGTCTGCTCGTGGCCATCCTGCTCAGCCTGTTTGGCAAGTCGGCCCACTCGCTGGTCACGGCGCGGGCGCTGGCTCGGCGCCTCACAGTGGTCATGACCTTCGTGATCAATCTGGCCGTACCGCCGCTTCTCTTCGCGCAGGTGCTTTATGGCCGCGCGCTTTACACCAGCAGCGTGCTAATCGGCGTCTACTGGATCGCCCTCATTCCCACGCTCATCCTGGTCTATTGGCTGCTTTACAAATTCTCCGCGCGGCTTGAGGCGGGAAAATCCGCGTGGTGGGTGGGCCTCATCGCGTGGCTGCTCGCTGGCGGCGTGGCACGCATGCTCTCGACAAACATGACGCTGATGCTGCGGCCCGAGGCCTGGCGCGGAATGTATTCGGCTTCGGCTATGGGCGCATATCTGCCCACGGGCGATCCAACGCTCGAGCCGCGCTGGTTACTGATGATGGCCGGCGGCCTCGTGATCGGAGGCTTGTGGCTGATCTACCTTGCCGGCCGCAGCACGTTCACTGCGGAAGAAAAGAAGTATGTCGCGGGCCTGGGCGGCAAGTTGGCTGCCGGCTTCGGTTTCGTTTATCTGGCCGCAGGTCTCTGGGCGGCGAGCGTGCAGCCGGATGCTGTGAAGGCGGGCCTCGCCGGGCACGCTCTTTATCCGGCCTACAAACTTGCAGGATTCGCCGGTTACGGATGGATCGTGCTGGTCGTCGTGGCAATTCTGGTCGGCGCCATCGCTGGCTTCGGCAAAATCAGTGCCGGATGGCTCGCGTGGTCTGCAGTGCTGACCGCGGTGCTCACGGAGATCATGCTGGTGGTTTATCGCGACGGCGTGCGCGATGTGACGTTGCTTAGCAAAGGCTACGACGTGTGGGACCGGGTCGTCGTCACCAATTGGAGCGTGGTGGGATTGTTTCTCGTGCTCTTTGTCGCCGGCCTGGGTGTGGTCGGGTGGCTGGTGTCAGTCGTGGCGCGTGCGCAGAAAACCATGGAGGGCGCGGCATAGGTTATGAGCGATTTGGCGATTTCAGCAAAAATTGTTCCGGAACATCCTGACAACGGCGACGTAAAGACGCGGCGCGCGTTTCTTGCGGCCGCAGGCGCGGCAGGCGTTTGCTACGCCGCGGCGCTGGCCTACCCCGTCTACCGTTATCTGGCCTCGCCCAGCGAGATGGCGCTTAGCGCGTCGGCTGTCACCGAGGTGACGCTCAAAGACGCGCAAAAACTGCCCGCCGGGTCGGTCCTGATGTTCAAGTTCGGTCCCTCCCCCGCAATGCTGATCCACCACCAGAACGGCCAATGGGTCGCACTCACCGCTGTTTGCACGCATCTGGGCTGCACGGTGCAATATGAGCCGCAGGCCGACCGCATCCACTGCGCGTGTCACGGCGGCGTGTACAACCCGTACACCGGCGCCAACGTGAGCGGGCCTCCGCCCAAGCCGCTCAAGCTCTTCAAGGTCGCGGTCAGCGACGCGGGCGTCGAAGTGTCGCGGACATAAAGGACGAGAAGCATGACGACAAAGACGATGGCGACGAATGTTTACGGATGGATGGATGAGCGGCTCGGGATCTCGGAGCTGGCCGCATTCGCGCGCAAGAAAACGGTTCCGGTGCACGCGCAATCCTTCTGGTACTACTGGGGCGGAATCACGCTCTTCCTCTTCATGCTGCAATGCTTCACCGGCGTGTTGCTGCTGGTCTATTACCGGCCAGGCATCGAGGCGTTTGAATCAGTCCGGCAGATCACGTTTGTGATGAATTTCGGCTGGCTGATCCGCTCCGCGCACGCGTGGGCCGCCAACCTCATGATGTTTTCGATCCTCGTGCACATGTTCTCGGTCTTCTTCATGAAGGCCTACCGCAAGCCGCGCGAGTTTGGCTGGCTTAGCGGCATGGCGCTGCTTGCCGTCGCCGCGTGCTTCGGCTTCTCAGGCTACCTGCTACCCATGGATGAGCTCAGCTACTTCGCCACCAAGGTTGGGTTGCAGATTCCGGTGGCCATTCCGTGGATCGGCCCCGCAATTGCCAACATGCTGCGCGGCGGGCCGGACGTAACCGAATTCACCGTGCAGCGTTTCTTTGCGCTTCACGTCGTGGTGCTGCCGGCATTGTTCATTCCTCTGCTCGGGTTTCACCTCTGGCTGGTGCAGCGCCACGGCAACGCCGTTCCCGAAAGCGAAGAAGACAAACCTGCGGCCGAGCGCAAATCGATGCACTTTATGCCGAACTTCCTGCGCAAAGACATCGCCATGTGGATCATCTCGCTCAACGTGCTGGCGCTTCTGGCCTCTGTGTTTCCCTGGCCGCTGGGCAAAGCATACGATTCGCTCGCTCCGGCGCCGATGGGCATTCATCCCGAGTGGTACTTCATGAGCCCGTTCGAGATGCTCAAGATGCTGGGCTCTGTACTTCCCGGCGAAGCGGGAGAGATCGCGGGACTGCTTCTGTTCACGCTGGGCATTGTGCTCTGGATCTTGATTCCCTTCTACGACAAGAGCAAAGAATCAGGCCGGCGCGCGCGCGTTGCGCATTATTTCGGATTGCTTGCCGTCTTCGCCCTCCTTGCCACCACCGTTATCGGTTACTGGGCCGTTCGCTAGAGGAACAACGATGAACTATCCATTCTGGGACATTCCTTATCTTGGGTCGGGCTGGGTGATCGGCATCATCGCCATCTTCCATGTCATGATCTCGCAGTTTGCCGTGGGCGGCGGTTTGTATCTGCCGCTGGCCGAGCGCAAGGCGCTGCGAGAGGGCCGCGCCGACTGGCTTGCCGAGCTCGTCGGCTACTCGAAGTTCTTCCTCATCCTGACCGGCGTTTTCGGCACCATCTCCGGTGTGGGCATCTGGTTCGCCATCGGGCTCACCAATCCTGAAGCCACCAGCACCTTGATCCACAACTTCGTCTTCGGCTGGGCCATCGAGTGGGTGTTCTTTATGGTCGAGCTCATCACGGCCGCCGTCTACTACTACACGTGGAACAAAATCGACGCGAAGCTGCACCTCGTTGTGGGTTGGGTTTACGCGGGAGCGTCGGTGTGCACGCTCATCATCATCAACGGCATTCTTACCTTCATGCTCACGCCCGGCGACACCTGGCTTGGCGTGGCGGGCACGGGGCGCGAGGCCAGCAAGTTCTGGAACGCGTTTTTCAACCCCACCTACTGGCCGAGCCTGCTGCTGCGTTGCTGCGTCTGTGCGTCGCTCGCCGGCATCTGGGCGCTCATCAGCGCCAGCCGCATTGATGGCAGCAAAAATCCGGCGCTCAAGTCGTCTCTGGTCAAGTGGAGCGTCAAGTGGCTGGTGCCTTCGTTCGTGGCCATGCCATTCCTGTTCATCTGGTACCTCTTCATGGTGCCCCAGACGCAGCGCGCGCTGCTCACGCTGGGCATCGACACCATGGGTACCGGCACATTTTCGATCGTCACGCGCATGGCGCTGCTGATCGTCATGGTTTCGGCTACGATCATCGGCGTCGCCTACTACCTGGCGTACCGCAATCCTGCCGATTTCAACCCTGCGCATGCTGTGGCGATCCTGCTGCTGGCGCTCGTGGCAACCGGTGCCGGCGAGTACTCGCGCGAGATGCTGCGCAAGCCCTACGTCATCGGCCGCTGGATGTATTCGAACGGCGTTCGAGTGCCCTACGCGATCAAGATCGATCACGACGGTTATCTGGCGCACTCCAACTGGGTGTGGAACGGCGCGGACTCGAGCTACTCGCGCGGCGAGGCCATCTTCCGCGGCGAGTGCGGCGCATGCCACACGCTCAACGGCTACCGGCCACTGGCCAAATTGCTCGCCGGCCGCGACCGCGCCAACATCGAAAGCTTCATCACCATGCTGCACGAGTACAAGCCCGACTCGCCCTATCATCACTTCATGCCTCCGATGGTCGGAACGCAGCAGGACGTCGATGACCTGGCCAACTTCCTGAACGCGCAGGTGAACCCGCCGCCAACGGGCGCACAGAAGCCAGTGCAAAGCGCGCAGAAATAGCGGAGTCAGCGGAGTTGGCGGAACTAGGGCGGCTAACTCCGCTCCTCCCTCGCTCCCAAGGGCCCTTAGTCCCTCACCCCAGGCTCCTCGTCCTTCCGTCAAGTCCCTTCGAACACGAATCCATGCCGATCTCTCTCAATCCAAACCAAATATTTCGGCATCAAATACTTTGACTAACCCAACTCAAAGGCGTAGTTATAGAGGTTCCGTGACAGGGCGGGAGAAGTGCCATGGACTATTAAGGTGGTTGTTTCAGTGTTTCTGCGTAACGACAATTCGGATCAGGTCATTAGGCATATCTGGCAGGAACTCTACAGGAACTCTGAAAGGCGACCTAAGGGAAGCCTGTAGTCCCTTCACCAGGGCATCTAGAGTCTCGTCGGAGCCCGAACGCCGAGAAGATACCACCGCGATTCCGCTCCATTGTCCCAGATACCGGATTTCGGCCGGGGCTTCGTCTGGTTTTCCAAACGGAAGGCCTATCGGTCCCGCCACAGACCAGCCCGCACCCTCTCCGGGGACTTCACCCGATCCGAGGGCATGGCAAATCTGTGTTGCGAATTCAAACGATTCTACGTCTTCCCGCTTGTACAGGACTTCAACGCGCATCTTTGGCTTTCCTGCCACTGAGTCGGATAATATTTTCTGGTCAATAGTTCGTTCGGTGTGGGCAAAGACTAAGCTTGCAAGCTCTCCAGTTGATTTTTGGTTGGTAAGGCCTAAAATCCATAGATCTTTCTCCGCAGCAGCGGCATTGTATTCGGCAGCGGCAGTCTTGTTCTTTTCGGTTTCGAGTGCAAGGTTCATCCCGGTGATCTTTAATTCGTCTGCGGCTATAGAAGACTCATCCATCTTGCGAATTCTTGTGTCGTTAATTCCTAAAAGTCCCTCGTATATGCCCTCTCCAGCGATCCCTGCGACCACAATAAGGAATCCGACGAGAGACCAAAGAGGAACCCTGTTTCTGTTCGCGGGTACTACCTCAACCACCCATGCCTTCTTGCGAGATCGTAGCCACTCGATAAACTCGTGTCTTACTTCTGGATATTCAAATGCAATGCCCACCGCAACGAGTGCGGTTGAAATCAAGAGCCAAAAAAAGTCGGATTGGGAATTTGCTTCGAGGGCTTTTCTTGCAGGTGATTCTAGTGCGGACGACGAAGTCTGCAGGATGAGAGCGAGATGGCTTAAACTGCTTGTATTCATGGCGATCATCTACTTGGTAATCGCGGCGGACGCGATTTGTAGTTGGCGAAAGAAATGATGTGCCATAATCCTAGCAGGACAAAATGAGCACTCCACACAAGAAAATCGAAAAGCCTCCGTCGCCGGAATACCGGACGTTTACGGAGGCTTTGTCTTCGATACTTTCCCTCTCGAAGCTTGAATTGAAGCGGCGTCTCGAACGGAGCGAGCCCGAGAAAGTTTCTCGCTATAGGAGATACAAGTACGTCCCCGCAAAGCCCCAATCTTAGAAACTGGGGGGCACCTTGCCGGTCAGTGCTGCAAACGTCAATCGCTTTCCTGAAATTTGCGAAACTGCCAGCGTAAAGCGATCCGCATCCGTCAGCGGATTATCCTTTGTAGTTCGGTTATTGAATCTGAAAACCTGCTCTGCCAAGTAGCGATCCAAATGGAATGGCTCTACGGCTACATAGGTCCCGCGCAAGGTCCTCTTCAATAGCGACCAGAAGTTTTCCAGCCCATTTGTATGAACCTCGCCGCGCACGTATTCGCGCGAGTGATCCACCATTTCATGCACGAATGTCTTGTCGAGGCCATCGTACATTACAGCCTTGTCGGTATACAGCTTTGCGGACGGGGAGACGTTTTCGAGAATCGCATTTTGGAGTGTTTCCCGTTTCACATTAGGAACAACCCTAGCACGAATCTGCCGCAGCTCCCGGTCAAGCAATCCGTGGATAGATGCCTTGTTTGAGTAGCGACCAGCCGCGTGTGCTTTCCTTCTACGGTCCGCGTGCATCCGCTGAGGGTTCGGCCCAACATGTGCCTCATCGCTTTCAACAGGGCCACCGTCCGCCCCGAACATATGATTCGACTCTGTGGGTAAGATTTCCCGGAGTCTCTGAAGAACGAACCACGCCGATTTCTGCGTTAGGTTCAAATCACGGGCGATCTCGTAGCTGGAGACGCCATTTTTGCAATTGCAAAGCATCCAGAGGGCCACAAGCCACTTGTCCAGGCTGATGGCGCTATCCTCGAAAATCGAGTTGACCTTAACAGAAAATTGCTTCCGGCAGGCGTAGCACTTCCACCGTTTTTGGGTCGCAAACCAGTAGTGCTTGCGCTCGTTCTCTTCGGCACCGCACTTCGGGCAGATCGGCTTACCATCAGGCCAGCGGAGGGAGGCAACCGTATCAATGCACCGCTGATCGTCGGCGAAGTAACGCGTTGCTTCTAAAAGGGTTGTAGGGAACTTTGCCATATCCTTAGCCTCGATGAACCAAGAATAGCGCAATTGATTGGGTTAGTCAAGTAATTTCTTGCCAATATTTCCTTCCCCAAGTTTGCCGACCATTTCCGGCTTCAGGTGCATAATCGTTCCATCATCGGCAAGCAGCACAGCTACCTGCAACCGGTTATGCGGGGAGCGTCAAGCCGTTTCAAGGGGGTGGAAATTAATTAAATAAAAAATTGAAGATATTTCGCTTATTTTTCGCCATTTAACTCGTTTAGAATCAGCAAACCGATTTCAGAATCATCGAGAATACGCATCGAATTGCGCTGAATTTATGCCACATAAACTCTTTGGAATCAACATGCGATCTGCTCAAATGCAACCCGCGCATTTTCGCCCCGTAACTCCCTCACTTTATTCACTTTGTTCACTTTTTTGCTCTTTGCGGACCATAGCTCGCGACCCACGCACCACGACCCACGATTGCGCAAGAGGGCGCTTATCGAGCGCACCGAGCGAATTTGCATGCATCGGCTCGGTCCACTATAAGTAACAGCGAACGAGGAGCACCGCTTTTCGTGCGCGGCTCCGCTCCAAATAAATTGAGAAAAGGAAAACAACGATGAATCGCAGAGAATTGTTTGCAGCCCTGGCCGCAACTGCCGTTGCCGGCGAGGCGCTTGCCTTTGCCCAGAATGGCCCCGACACCACACCTGCCGCCGCGCCGGTCATGGGATCGAAGGTGTTCGACTGGAACAAGATGGTCGACAAGCCAAACAAGACCGGTTCGGTGCGGACGGTTTGCTCGTCGCCGACGGCGACGCTGGAGAACCTTGAAATCCACATCACGACGCTGAATCCGGGCATGTCGCCGCATCCGCCGCACAAGCACCCGAATGAGGAGTTGATTATCATCCGGCAGGGGACTGTGGAGACGCTCTCAAATGGAACATGGATCCGCGTCGGGCCGGGATCGGTGATCTTCAACGGGTCGAACCAGCCGCACGGATTCAGGAACGTGGGAACGGAGCCGGCGGTTTATCACGTGGTGAACGTGAAGACCGCGGCCACGCCGCCAGGGAAGACGGAGTTTGTCGATATCGGTAAGTAGGAAGCGGGCAGGGGAGCAAGCGAGCGCTTCACCGGATAGGCGACTTCGGCTGCGTGATTGGTTCGCCGACGATGTTCAGTTTGACGCGGTAGACGCTGGAACTGGCGCAGATGTAAAGCGTCTTGCGATCCGCCCCGCCCCAGGCCACGTTGGCTACGCGCTCGGGGATGAGCAGAGTGGCAAGGTGCTTGCCTTCGGGCGAGAGGATGATGACGCCGCCGGGGCCGGCACTGTAGATGTTTCCCTCGACATCGGCCTTCATGCCATCGGGCCCGCCAGGACGCGGATCGGAAGTCGCGTCATAAAGCAGCGTGGGATCGGCGAGCGTGCCGTCGGGCAGCACGCGGTAGCGCATCCAGATCTTTTTGGGCTCGGTGGAGTCGACGTAGAGGAATTTTTCGCCGGGCGAGAAAGCAATCCCGTTCGGCCGCGGCAAATCGGAAATCAGGAGCTGGAGGTCGCCCCGCGAGGGCGGTGCGCCGGCCTTTTGGGCGACAGCACCCGGAATGCGATAGACGCCGTTGACCTGGAGGTCCTTCTCCGGATCTGAATCGTTCTGCTTGCGCAAACCGTAGGGCGGATCGGTGAAGTAGACGGAGCCGTCAGAGCGATACACAAGATCATTAGGACTGTTGAGGCGCAGGCCCTGGTAACGATCGGCGAGGACGGTCTGAACCGATTCAGGATTAAGCGCCTCAAAGCGGAAGACGTCACGCTGGGCGTGGCCGGCGACGGTGAGGCGGCCGAGTGCGTCCAAAGTCATCCCATTTGATCCGGGCTCGCGACCACCGTAGGGAGCAGAGCCCTTGTAACCGCTGGGCTGGAGGAAGATGCTCACGCCTTTGCCGGGCGTCCACCGCCGAATGGAGTTGGAAGGAATGTCTGCAAAGAAGAGGCTGTTGTTGACCCAGACGGGGCCTTCGACCCAGGTGAAACCGGTGGCGATGCGCTCAAGCTTGGCTTTGGCAGGCACGATCCGGCTGCTCGCGGGATCGGTGCGGTCAACTTGAAGCGGCGTGATGGCCGGCGCCGTTGCCGCGGCAGATTGCGCGGAGACGCGGCCGGAGGCGATAAACAGGCAGAGGAGCGAAAGGATTGCGGGTGCGGCGAGAAGCAGCGGATTCGTGCGGTAAGTTTTCATGCGGCATTCCTAATTAGATCCAGAAGTGAAAATGTGGCCGGTGTTTTTGGAAGCGCGTTGTGGGCTTGAGGCCCATCCAGCCCATTCATCTTTCGCTTGAGGGGGCAAGCCTGTCAAGGTGGAAAGCCCCTGCCAAAAGCGGGCTCGAGCGCATAGAATACGAGTTGTTATGAGCAAGAAGGAGCACAAATCGTTTGAAGTGGCGTGCCCGGATTGCGGGGCGATGCTCAAGATCGATGCGGAAACCGGAGTACTGGTGAGCCACACTTCGGCCCCGCGCAAACGGATGTTCGAGGACCTTGAGACGGCGGCCAAAGCTATGCGCGAGCACGGGGAGCGCACGGAGTCAATCTTCAGGCAGAGCGTGGACGCAGAAAAGAACAAGGAAGATTTGCTGGAGAAGAAGTTTGCCGAGGCCATGCGCAAGGCCAAGGACGCACCGGAGGGCAAGCCGCTGCGCGAGATCGACCTGGATTGAGCAACCCTGACTTCGTGCGGTGCATTTTTCCAGAAAGAAATTCGCGTAAAGTCGCTCGACTGCGAGTTTTCGAGCGATACTTGCAATGGCAATCGGGTTTTCGATCGTAAAATCGGTCGCAAATGTCAGGAGGGGTCATGGTAGTTGTGCCGCTAACGGAGGGAACAAGAGAGCCGGCTGGTGAGAAGTGCGGCGAAGGGACAGACTCCACAAACTGGATTCGGTACGCCGCCGCCGCGACCCTTGCCGCAAGCGGTGTGCTGCTGGTTACCGGCCAGCGGCGGATCGGCCTGGTGACGGCCCTCTCCGGCGCTACCCTGGTGCTGATCGATCAGCAGGATGCGGTGCGCAAGTGCTGGGACAGGCTTCCGGAATTTCTTGAAGATCTGCAGGGACTGCTGGGCAAGGCGCAGACCGCCGTCGAGGATCTCTCAAGCCAAAGCGAAAAGCTGCGCAAGGTTCTGAGCCAATAGGCCTCACCATGCAGCCTCGCGTGTATTCAGTTGAGATAGCCGTGTGCGCGAAACCAAGCGATCTCATCGCGCAAGGTTGATTCGATGGGCCGAAATTCGAGGGCCAATTCCTTATTCGATTTGCTGTGATCGAATTGCAACTGGTCCAGGCGCCGGTCAAGGAGACGCACGGCCGCCAGGCTTAGCTGCACGGGTCTGTGCGTGAGGCGTGCCCAACATTCGCTAACGGCAGCGACTGCGTAAAGGAGGGGGCGCGGAATTTTTCGTGCCGGCACTTTGATTCCGCTGATTGCGGCGAGCGATGCGATGTATTCGGCAGAGGTGACAGGACGGCCGGCAGCGAGGTATCGCTCACCACGGCGTCCCTTGATCGCGACGAGCACCATGGCTTCGGCTACATCGCGCGCGTCGACGATGGGGAATGCGCCGGGCAGGATTCCGGGAATTTTCCCGCGCAGAAAGTCGAGTACCGATTGGCCTGCTGGGGTTGGCGCGGCGTCGCCGGGACCGTGCATCCATCCGGGCAAAACCATGGCGGCCGACATGTCAGGATGCCGATCAAGAAAGCTGAGGATTTCGCGTTCGGCGAGAATCTTGCTGCGGTAGTAGGGCTCGGCGCGGCGTTCATCGCGCAGCATGGTTTCGTCGATGACCGCAGACCCGCGGCCGTCGAGCACGGCGATTGAACTGGCATGGACAAAGCGGCGGACGCCGGCGCGATATGCGGCCTCGAGCAGGCTGCGAGTGCCAGCCACGTTGGTGCTGTAGAGCGCGTCCCAATGGCGGCCGCCTTTGAGGTAATCGCGAAAGAAGGCAGCGGTGTGAAAGACGATGTCGACGCCGGTGAGCGCGTAGGCAAAGCCGGAAACATCGCGCATGTCACCGGAAATGATGCTGACAGGAATTCCGGCGAGTTGGATGGGAACCTTGTCCATCTCACTTGGAAGCACCAGCGCGCGAACCGAAAAGCCCTGGTCTGCAAGGAGCCGCACGAGATTGCTGCCAAGAAGGCCGACGCCACCGGTGACAAACGCGGTTTGAGCCATCTATGTTTGCCTCCGAATGCGCAAACGCGCGAGCCTTTGGCGATGCTGTTGCGCGAATCGCGACATGGGTTACGGCTTCGTACGTTGTGGGGGGACGACTCGGGGAAGTTCGCGCGACAGAGCTCGGGAAATCAGTTTTTGCGCTCGACCAGGTAGCGTGCGACGGCTTTCAGACCGAACGCACGGCTGCCATACGGCTCGAGCGCGGCGAAGGCTTCATCGACAAGCTGCGCTGCGTCGCGCAGGCTTTGCTCAACGCCGTAAACGGCTGGCCATGTGGCCTTTTCGGTGGCCGCGTCTTTGCCTGCGGTTTTGCCCAACTGCGCTGAGTCGACCGTCATGTCGAGCACATCGTCGACAATCTGGAAGGCGAGGCCGGCTTTGCGGCCGAAGCGGTCGAGGCGCGCGACGTCGTCGGCCGTGGCTCCGGCGTAAACACCGCCGGCAACGACACTGACGCGGATGAGGGCACCGGTTTTGGCGCGATGGATGGCTTCGACCAGCTCGGGCGTGGGTTTGAGGTGCTCGCTTTCGAGGTCGAGGACCTGGCCGCCGATCATGCCGTCAACGGTGCCCACAGCGTTGGCGATGAGGCCGACGATTTGAATGGCGGCAGCGGGCGGACATTCAAGACTCGAGAGTACTTCGAAGGCGCGGGTCTGGAGCGCGTCGCCAGCAAGAATGGCGATGGCTTCGCCGAAGACGACGTGGCAGGTGGGCTTGCCGCGACGGAGGTCGTCGTTATCGAGGGCGGGCAGATCGTCGTGGATGAGCGAATAGGTGTGGAGCATCTCGATGGCCGCGCCGAGACGGGCAATCCCATTCGGAAGGCGGCCCGCGATGGTGACGCCGGCCTGCATGGCGAGCACCGGCCGCAGGCGCTTGCCGCCGGCAAAGACGGAGTGGCGCATGGCGCCGTGAATCGAAACAGGCACCGTGTCCGCGGAGGGGATCAGGGTTTCCAGCGCATGGTCGGTGAGATCGGCGCCTTCCTGAATCAGCGATTTTACGTCGGCGGGCATTGCAATCATGTTAGACGAGAACAGCCCAGGCGGAGTTCACAAAGCGAGAGGGCGATGAGCAACAAGGCGCTGAGGATAGTGAGCCAGCGTCCGGCAATATCCCCAGGAGACCGGGTCCAATCGACTGTGAGGTTGATGGGGCCTTGAGCGACGGGCACCACGATGAGGCCGTCGTTGCGCGACGGCAAGTTGGTGACGCGCTGGCCGTTGAGCCGGACGGACCACGCCGGATAGCGGAGGAGATGAAGCACCAGGTAGCCGGAAGGAGACACGGTGGCGAAAAGGGCGCGGTGTTCCGGATTGAGCTGAGCGCCGCTGGCTGATGTTTGCTGGCCTTCGGCCCAGGTGAAGGTGGCCAGGCATGTTCCTTGATCCGGGGTCCACGCGGGATTCGCGTCGGGATCGTCAGGATCGGGCTTGCCGAGCACGATGTTGGGGTCGGTCACAAGACATGCATCGGGAAGCCCTGTGGGGACGACGCTGATGTCGCTGCCGGGCGGCTCGTATTCGTACATGCCTTCAAAGCCAGCTCTAGAGTGGTAGTCGACCAGCATCGATGCGACAGTGTCTTCGGGATAGCAGACCTGGAAGAAAGCGGTCCCGGCGTAGATCGTTGCTGCGACGAAGAGGGCGGCGAACGTCGCGAGGATTGCGCCGCGGGCAACGCGAGCATCGAGACGTGAAGGCCAGATTGCGGCGACAAGAAGAATCGCCATGGGTGCTTCGACGGCCTCAAGCCAGCGCCACGGATACTGCAAAAATGGCATTTGAGGCAGCGTGTGCCAGATCAGCCGCGAGATGGGAAACAAAAGAAACAGAACGACGATGGGAATGGCGGCGAGTGGAATCCACTTTTTTCCTGGTCTTGGAAATGAGTTGCGGAAAGAACAGATAACGACGGCGGCGAGGGCGACGGCGATCATGGAGACAGCAATCCAGGAGACCTGGCGCAGGACCACGTCGTGCAATGCGAGCAGCGGATTGGCGTGGTGCGAGAAGAGCCAGTTGTTCTCGAAGTTGAAGCCGGGATCTTCCGTGGCTTGGCTGATGTCGACCCAATGACGCTGGAGGGTTGCGGGAACCCAGTAAATGGCAGCGAGACCGAGGCCGAGAACGGTGGCGACGGCGGCGCGAAACAGCGGCGCCCAGGATTTGTTGACGATGGCCCAAAGAAGCGCGATGCCGGCCAGCAGGTAGCCGGCGATCACACCGAGCGGAAGATTTGAAAGCCAGGCACCGGCAAGCGCGATGGCGAGCGGCGCAGTTGATCCGTCGAAGGCGCGGCGGAGAAGCGAGGCAGAGGGATGGCGATCGCTGAGCGCAAAAAGAATGAGCAGCGGTAGCCAGAATCCGCCGGCGAATTCGGGAAAAGCACAACGCTCGTAGCCGGTGAAGAGCGTGAAGCCGGAGAAAATCGAGACGCAGCCGGCGAGCGCGGCCGGCAGATCGTCAAGGGCTTCAAGGGCGAGAGCGCGCGTGGCCAGGCCAGTTGCAGCAAAGATGATGAAGGTGAGCGCGATGGGCGCGAGGTTCCAGGGCAGCAGAGCGCCGAGCGCTGCGCCCAGCATCCAGGTGAGCGGAGGGTAAAAGACGAAGCGAGGCTCGCCTGCTCCGTAGTTGGCGCTGGGCGTCCAGTGGGGATAAAGAATGCCGTGACGCCAGGCGTTGAGGCAATCGAACCAGGAAACGAGATGAACGTTGAAGTCGTGGCCGCAGGAGTTGCCGCGAATAAGTTGCGGGACCATGACGGCGGCGGCGGCGAGCACAATGATCGCCGGGCCGAGTAAACTCCGATGGCTCGAAATAGGTGCCTTGGCCGCTGCCCCTGATCCCTGTTCCCTGATCACTGATCCCTCTTTCTTCATGGCAGCAGGTGGAGCGTGTGGGTGGTCTGTGCCG
Organism: Occallatibacter sp.; assembly: GCA_049518955.1. GTDB lineage: Bacteria > Acidobacteriota > Terriglobia > Terriglobales > Acidobacteriaceae > Telmatobacter. The sequence goes on along the minus strand of JBEKRG010000001.1, from coordinate 6,046 downwards.
CGACCGCGGCGGGCGTAAACGGCAGCGCGAAGGTGGTTCCGTTGTACCAATCGTTCCACTGATCGCGGAAGTAAGGGCTGAGCGGATTGCTGCTTTCGCCGAGGACGATGTTCTCGGTTGAGCCGTCGATGTTGCTCCAATCCATGGTGAACCGCTGCGAGGGGCCGAAATCGCGGCCCACCTGTTTGACGGTAGTGCCATCGCCGCTCTGGGGTTGAGGGCCGGTTCCGGCGACACGGGCGATTAGAGGAAGGAAGGCGGCGAACGGGTGCTCGATGTCGACGACATGCCAGCGGCCGTACGCCCAGTGAGCAACATCGAGGGGCGCTCTTCCGTCGCGCATTCCCTTGCGCACCGCGGCAGTGAGGAGCGCGTTCCAATCTTTGTAGCCGGATGGGAGCCACTCTGGCTTGGCGTGCATCACGATTTCTTCTTCAGCAAACGTAGCTTCGCCCCAGTGGTAGTCGTCGGCAAGCTTGCCGAGCTTGGGCTCAAGAATCATCGGCCAGAGGGCGGCGCGAGTTTCGGTGACCACAGATGCGGCGGCAGAATCGATAGTGAGGCGGCCATCCCAACTGCGCATGAGGTCTGCGGCCTGGCGCATCCGCGCGTCGCCGTTGCCTTCAGGTCCCGGGGTGTGATCGATGGCGTAGGCGAAGCGGTGCCCCATCTCCTGATCCACTTCGCTGTAGATGTCGGTCTGGACGACCAGCATATCCGCGGGCTTGAGGTTGTCGCGGCCGTCGAGCGATTTGTAGATGCGTTCGATGCGGTAGGGATCGCCCCACTCGCCGCTGAGCGGGTAAGGAGATTTGTCTGTAGTCACGCGGGCGTTGGCGGTGGCCAGAAAACCCGAGAACGGATCGAACGCGTTGGGCATCGCGTCGTAGGGGATGTAGCCCTGCCACTCGTGTGCGCCGTCGTGAATCGGCACATCGGCGATACCGGCGGGGCGAAGCGGAATGCGGCCAATGGCCTGGTAAGCGATGTGGCCCTGATCGTCTGCGTAGACTACATTCTGCGTGGGCCAGCACCACTGAGCAAGAGCGGCTGAGAACTCGGTCCAGTTCGAGGCCGTGTTCATTTCGTAGATCGGAAGGGTATCGAGCGTGGGATCGTAGAGAGTCCATTTGAGGGCAGTCGGCGGATCGCTCGCGGCGAGGAGCGGGTTGAGCAAGGGGCCGTGCGCCGTGGATTGAACGTCGAGGACAACATCCTTGCCTCCGCGGACGTGAATCACTTCGTGATCGACTGTGAGTGGGTGCCATTGCGCGTCGAGACCCTCGTAGTTGCCCTTGCCGTCGAGTTTTTCGATGTAGAGATCCTGCGTGTCGCCGTAGAGCGCGGTAAATCCCCAGGCAACGTGCTCGTTGTGGCCAGCGATGACGAATGGCAAGCCGGGGAGAGTGACGCCGGCGGCGTGAAAGCCGGGCGTGCCGTGAGAGCCAGACGAATATAGGTCGGCCATGTACCAGGTATCAGGCTCGCGAAGGGTGAGATGCATATCGTTCGACAGGAGCGGCTTTCCGCTGGCGGTGTGCGAGCCGGCGATGACCCAGTTGTTGGAGCCGGCGGCGCAGCCGTCGCAATCGGGCTGGCCGAGAAGGCGGGATTCGGTGTTTTCGTCATCGTCATCGTCGTCGCTGTTCTTCGAGGGCGGGGGTAGAGGCTGCGGCTCACTCAGGTCAACCCGAATGCCGGTGGGCGGCCGATCGCGCCAGGAGCCGACGGGGTAGAGATCAGCCTCGAGCGCCGGGTTGTTGAGTTTGGCGACGACGCGGGCGCGCGCGAGCTTAGTAGCAATGTGGGTGTCGAGAGTCTGCACCATCGAAAGACCCACGCTGATGGAGTCCGCGCCGGTCCACGCTTGCGGGCGGTAGTGGAGCAATCGGAATTCGACGGGCAGAGTGTTTGATTGTTCGCACTGCGCGATGAAGAGATTGACGCCGCGTGCATAGTCGTCGAAGCGGCGGCGGTCGTCGGCGGATAAATTGGCGTAGAAGCGCTGGGCGGTGAGGCGAATCTGGAGGACGCGTTCCGTTTTGTCGTGCTGAATGAGCGCGGGGCCCATGACTTCAGCGAGCTCACCGTTGGCGTTGCGGCGCGAGGCGTCCATCTGCCAGAGGCGATCCTGCGCTGTGACGTAGCCCTGCGCGATGAATAGGTCGTCCTGCGTGGCGGCGTCGATGTGCGGGACGCCGTGACGGTCGCGGCGGACGATAACTGGCGCGGAGAGGCCGGCCAAATGCACATCGCCGTCGAGTTGGGGCAGCGCGCCTTTGGCGGCAGAGCGAAGCCAAAGGACCGCTGCCAACGGGGCCAGCGCGAGCAGAACCAAAAATCCGCAGCCGGACCAGAGAAGAATTCGCGGCCAGCGGCGTTTGCGGCGCGGCTTAGCGGCGTGTCCGGATATTGGGTGGGTTGAGCTCTCAGAGGCCATTCGTCTGCAACAGGATACCGCTGCGAACGCTGTTCGCTACTCAGGCCTTCAATAAAGGTCACACCCTATGCTGCAGGCGACAATCAGAAGAGCATACTCAATTGGAACGACGGTGACCATGTAAGGGCCTTTCACGGACCAGACGGCCAAGTTCTTTGCTATTGCGTTCGACCGGGCGTGCTTTCGTGGAGAGCTTTCCAGTTCCAGCTTTATGTAGTTCCCGACTAAGACCTCTTTCACATGGGGATCGTTTCTTCCCTTGCGATGTCGAGCCTTGTCCGGGCGGACCCGGATCACCTTGGCTTCAATCGATTGCCCACCATAGGCATCTGCATAAACTGACGATCTGTTGAAGACCCCACCTCTCACGGTAACGTCTTCGAGGATCCAAAAAGTCAAGGTCGTACCAACAGTTGCGTCGGCCAGTGCCGCCGGGTCGGCCGGGGCCAGTTTGAGCGGCGCCTCGAAAGGAATTACCGTCAAACCGTACTGTGAACCAAACTGATTCGCCTGGGCTCTGTCAAATCCGAGTTCAGCAAGGAGGTTTATTGAGCTTCTGTATGCGTATAACGGTTCTGCGGGAGAGGTTCGGGGAGCGGGTTCTTCGGCATGGCTAATCTGTTGCGCCACGAGCAGCGGCGACACCACCGTGCAGAGGACCGATGAGAAGAGTTTGCTGATCATAAAGTGCCTCATAGGGCCGCCGCCGGCCGATCTAAATACTCAAAAGCACGAGGACCATCAGAATCAATGCGACGATGGCAAAGGTATTCAGAATGCCGACCACCGTAAATTGGGCACCTGCTGCGTTGAAGGGATTGTCGAGGTTGTCGACGGGGTTGGAGCAGCGCAGGAGAATGTTCGCCGCCGTTCCCGAGGCCGACTCGCCCACTCGGATGAACATCTGGGCGCTCCGGTTTTGGAAACGAGAGGCGTGAATGACCTTCTCCACAACTCCTTCAATGGGCGTGGACGCGGGGAACACCTTGACACCGTTGACGATCACGTCCCTGTCGATGACAAAACGAATGGTCGTGCCGGGTTTGATCTTCGCGAAGGGAACGTCGCCAGGCGAGACAATTAGGATTGGCGCATCGTGAGAAAGGGTAATTTGCAAAGGGATCGGGGCTGGGGGTGCGGGTTGGGGCGCGGAGGTTGTTCCTTGCTGCGCAGTCTGCTGAGCGATGAGCAGCGGCGAAAGGAAGATGCAAAGCGCGGAAGGAATAAGTCTGCGGATCATGGTTGGCTCCTTAATGCGTGGCTTCAGTTGGGGTTCTTCATTTGAGACAGGTCTCCTTCGCGCAAACGAGGATGCCAATAAAGACCGCCGTAGCGACCGCAGTGAGCACTATCAGGCCTGTCGCGGATTCGCCATTGGCACCTCGAAATGGTTCGGACTGAGCGCCGCACCGGATTCTCGCAACATCCGCGTAGTAGACATCGGTCGGCCCCGCTACATCGCGCTGCTGGATTTGAAACAGCCGCGGTCCGATGCCAGTGATTTGGCCTTGGAGGTTGTCTCCACTTTGCTCGCGCACACGAGCCCATTGACCGACGCCAACTTTCAAGACACGCGATCGTACGGCCTCGGGCGCCGAGTGTCTCGATTGCGCCGACCCTGCGGTTGGAGCAAGGATTGCAAGAATTGCGACGATAGCAATCCAACGAGATGGTTTTCGGCTCAGGAAATTCGCTTGCTTCATGCCCACAGATGCTAGCGGTCCTGTTATAGGCCGATGGGGGGGAATGGGACACTTTCGCGAGTGTCACAACGGAACCCTTCCGCGGGGTGAGGAAACCGGCGCTAGGAGTTTGTCGGTGGTGCGGAAGAACGCTCGGCTTCTAATGCGCGGAGTTCGGCGAACGCCGGCTCGTTGAGAAGGCGAAAGACTATGGGGAAGCAGCGCTCGGGGAGCTCTTGCGCTACGACGACGTCGCAAATGACGCCCACAGTCGATTCGAGGCCGCGCTTCCAGCCGGGACGAGTTGCGTCGCGGACGAGAAGGTTCTCCTGAGCCAGGCCGGCGGCTATGACCATGATGCTCGCGAGCCGCTGAAACTCTGACCAGCGCGAGGCGATGCCGACGAGATCCGAGGCGTGCTCTGGCAGGTAGCGCTGAAGTTTTGCCTGCAGGGCCGGAGTGATGGCTTGTACCTGGAGGATGGTGAGATCAGTTCCAGCGGGGAGCAGCTTGCGAACCATCGCGGATTTGCTGGGCAGAACGACAGGAATGGATCGATCGAGCATCTCCGGCGAGGCGCAGTGCGCAGGTTCGCAGCCGGTGACGGGCAGCGCAAGATTTTCTTCCATTTCGAGCATCACGATGCGACGCAGTTCGGGGTCCGGTTCAATGATTAGCCAGCGCGCTGGCGGCTCAAAGGATAGCCACCGCCGGAGGCGGGCGCGTATCAGCGAGTCGGATGCTCCCATTTTGCGCGCGCGGGCGGCCAGTTCACCGATAAGCTGGTCGACGATCGTTTCTGGGGCTATTTCAGGGCTGTGCGGAAGAACAGGGCGGGTGCTGGAGACGAAGACGCCGCTGCCGTGGCGAAGCTCCAGCCAACCTTTCTGCTCCAACTGACGATAGGCCGCGCTGGCGGTGTTGGGATGAATCCCGAATCGGCGCGCAAGCTCACGAGTGCTGGGGAGGCGCTGACCGGGAGGCACCTCGCGAGTCAGGATAGCGAGCATAACCTGCGTGATCAACTGTTCGCGGAGAGGAACATCGGCGCTGCGATTGAGCCAGAGGCGCATGGCGGATCTCAATCTGCCGGCTGTCCGGCGGCGTTGCGGGCATAAAAAATGAGCAGGAACAGGAGCAAGAGAAGAATCGCCGCGACGACGAGCAAACTGCCTTCGGGGCCGTCGGCACCGCCGCTCAAGAGCGGATTGTCGGCGGGAGTAGCAGAGAGCAGGTGGCCCTGGCCTTGCTGGCCGCTGTCGGCAGTGCCGTAGAAGAAGGTTTCAGCCCAGTCCCATGCCGTGTGGCAGCCGATGGCCCACCAGGCGGAGCCGGTGACGAAGACACTAACGCAAAAGATGAAGCCGATGGCGGCGGCGGCGAAGACGCCGATCCAATTCTCACCACCGTTGGAAGTGTGATAGAAGCCGAAGAACGTGGACGTCACCCATGCAGCCTGCCAGAATGCGCCACTGTGTGGAGCAGAGTTTCGGTGGAGTATGAGGCAGGGGAAGAATCCGAGTGCCGCGGCCAGGTAGACGCCATATGCGCCATTGCGTCCGGTATCGAGGGCCAGGTAACAACACATGGCAACCTGGGCGGCGAGAGCCCACCAGAAATTGATTCCGCGGGTGAGCGTGGATAGCGCGTAGCAACGGAAGAGGCCTTCTTCAACGGAGGCCACGACGAGAAAAGCGACGACCCAGAGTGCGCCGAGGCGAATTGCCGCGGTGGCGTGCAGTGCCGCCGGCGCGAGGCGAAGCCAGCCGCCCCAGGCCAGACCCCCAACGAGCAATGAGATTGCAGCGAAGCCGGCCACCAGTCCGGAGAGAAAATGCCGCCCGCGGCGCGGGCCGGCCAGGTTGTAGCTGGGGATGCGGCGATCCTCAATGAGGATGATGACGAGAGCAGCGGCGACAAGCGA